>NZ_JAURXB010000245.1 GCF_030654605.1 Bradyrhizobium sp. | reverse complement strand
TGGCTTCATGAATGCGGGCTGCAAGGTCACGGCCGTGGCTTCCCTACCGATTTCCCCGTGGTAGGCTCCGCAGATTGGTCCGGTGTGGTCGACAACCGCCGTGGCTTCCCTACCGATTTCCCCGTGGTAGGCTTTCCGGCTGTTCGGCCAGGCGGTGGCGCAGGCCGTGGCTTCCCTACCGATTTCCCCGTGGTAGGCTGACCGGCCCGAGCGGTGGATAATGCATCCAGCCGTGGCTTCCCTACCGATTTCCCCGTGGTAGGCTCCGAGCGCGGTCGCAACGCCGGTACCTCCAGCCGTGGCTTCCCTACCGATTTCCCCGTGGTAGGCTTCCCGAAGTGGAGCCGGTCGACGCAATACAGCCGTGGCTTCCCTACCGATTTCCCCGTGGTAGGCTGCGCGGCTGACTGCCAAAGACGAAGCGTAAGCCGTGGCTTCCCTACCGATTTCCCCGTGGTAGGCTGATCTCCTGGCGATCTCGACCACGCGACAAGCCGTGGCTTCCCTACCGATTTCCCCGTGGTAGGCTCGTGGCCTTTCGGCACAGCGCCGTGTTTCTGCCGTGGCTTCCCTACCGATTTCCCCGTGGTAGGCTCGCACCCTCAAGGAGCAGGCGCAGGCCTACGCCGTGGCTTCCCTACCGATTTCCCCGTGGTAGGCTACGATCGGCAGAAGTATCTGAAAATGCTCTGATTTCCGCGTGACCCGACAGGCGGAAATCAGAGCAGAACCAGTTGTTGCGATGCCTTTTTCTCATTGAACGTTGCTTCCCCAAGCAACAGCTTCATACGCGCGTACTGACGGTCAGTGACTTGAAGGGTACGAACACTGCCGCGCGGTGGCAAGTTCCTAGTCACCCGCTGCCCGTGTTTTTCCGCAGCGTCGTCGCCGCGACAAACACGCGAATAGACAGACCATTGCAGCATCATAAACCCATCGTCTTTCAGAAATTTCCGAAAGCGAGTCGCGTTGCGACGATCAGTCTTCGTGCCCACCGGCAGATCGAAAAAAACAAACATCCACACGAAACGCACCTCCTCGCTCTTCACGAGTCACGCTCCAGCTCCGGCAATTCGAGAAATGCCGGTTTTTCAGATTCCAACGCACGCGAGAGACTGGCGGCGGCCATTTCGGCTGCGACCAGAAGCGACACCTTTCCGTCGCCCATTTTGCCGTTGAGAAGCAACACGCCAGCCATTTTGCGGCGATCTTCGAGAGTGAGATCACCATTTTTGTCCGTGCCGTCGCTGAACGCTTTCCACGCAAGAACATCGACAAAAGGACGGAAGGGTTCAACGAGATCATCCGCGAGGTTGAAGGCGTTGGCCGCTCCATCATGCTTGAGTCCGAATGCCGGTAGAAAGCCGGAAGCAACCAACGCGCGCGCAACACCAGCGCGCACGACGGCATAGCCATAGTTCAGCATCTTGTTGCGGAGATCGTCGTCGTCATCGCGGACAAAATCCACGAACAAGCGCCCCCAATAGAACCGTGCCGCGCGCGCCTCCACATTTTCCGGATCCCCCGGCTCCACATGCCGAGCTATCTCCTTGAGTGTCTCGGCATGATCACGATCAAGTATTGAGATTGAGGCGGCTTGATTGAGTATCTTGCGACGGACGATTGTTTGCCACAGGCGCTTCTTCACACCATCCTTGGCGTTGAGCTGTAGTCTGGCAATCGCTCCCTGTCGATGATGGCGATGAAAAGGCAGGGCAAGGCCCGAGGGTGTGTGCCGTTCGTCGGTAAAGACCAGCGCTATTCCGGCATCCATGCACGCGCTCATGAGTGCGCTCGATAACGTTGCTTGCGGCGTGTCGATGACGATCCACGCAATATCTTCGAGGGCGAGCCGAACCTCGCCAGCATCTTGCTTCACGCAAATCTGGCTGTCAGCAAGTGAAAGTCGCGCTGCCTGCATCAGGTGCAGGCCTCTCCACGCCATGTACGCACCTCACGCGGAATTTCAAACTTTCGACCTACGCGATCAATGGTGAATTTGCGAAAGCTGGAAAGTGTCTTGATGCCAATGCTTCGAATTGTTTCCGAATTGGTTGCCATCGGGGACAAATTAATCGCACCTGTCGTCCGATCCATGCTCCGGTAATATCCTTCGATCAACTCGCCGTTTGACTTCACAAGTTCGAGGTAACTCATTGGATTGAGTGACCACGCAAATTCAAAGTTACCATCAATGAAAGTCCAATCACTTTCGGCTTTGTAGGCAATAACAGCTTTGTTTGGTGGAGATTCGGATGTAGCAATTTGGTGCGGATAGATTGGCACGACAAAGAATTCCCATGCCCCCTTCTTGTTCCTCCTCCTGAAAATATCCACACGCGCCATATCGCCGCGATCGACGGTGCCCCCGTTTATTTCGACGGCCACCTTGTCCTTTGTCTCAACTCGCACTTTCCGAATGATGTCGCCCTTTGGCGACAACGGTGGTTTGTCCTTGGGTTTTCCGGCCACGATCCACGCTCGAAGATTTGCTACCAACTCATCGCGCAATCTTTTGGGATCTGTCACCTTTCCATAAGGTTCCGGAACCGGGACTTTTTCCAGATCCTTTTCCGTCAGCTTTTCAACCGGCTTTCGTTCAAAGACTATTCTGTTGCCATCAATTTCGCGGATTTGTTTGATAGTGGCGTCATGAACCTTGCCCCGCGCCCGGCGACGCTCAGCGCGGGAAACGAAAATTCCAGGCGTGGCGTCGGAGCCATAGACCGTCCGTTCGACATCGATTCGGAAGCCAGGCCATGGCTGACTGCAATGGAATATATCGTCCTGGCGTCCCTCACGTTCACGTTTCTGGACTTCCAGCGTCAGACGGTTCAGCAAACTCTCTGTCGTGGCAGCCAGCACAAGTGCATCCACTGCGTGGTGCCGGTCATCCTCAACTCGCCTTCCATCCTGCTTCTTGAGACCTTCAAGCCCCCATGCGCGCCTCAGCTTGGACGTGATCGCGCCGGGGCGTGTGAACACCCGACGCTCTCCCTCCGGGGCGGGAAACATTCGCTTGAGTTCGTCGGCGAGCAATCGGGTCGCCCATTGCGTATCGGTCAGATTGCGTGCCTTGAATTTATCCTCGATGCACGCCGCATCCTTGATGCTGTAGTTGCGCTTCTTGCGCCCCTTGACTTCCTTCAGACCCTCGACGCGGGCGGCATATTCCATCCAATCGGGTTCTGTCTTGTCAGCATCGAACCATTCGAAGGGCGTTCGTCCGCGCTTGTTCTGATTGGCCTTGGTGGTGCAGAGCGTTTTGTTCAGATACGAATCGTCGCCAAATCGACTCCATGGCAAAATGTGGTCAACCTGATACCGGGTGTCATTTGCCGAGATGCCAGCGGGATTGATCGCATCGCCGGAATAGATGCATTTGAAGTTCTGCTCTTTGGCGAGTTCGTATCGCAAGAGTTCATCATCGCTGGGCGGACGACCGAGAAGCTCTTCGGCTTCCTTTCGGCGTTTTTCCTTCTCGACGTTGCGATCTTCGATGCCCTTTGTGATCTTTGCACGCTCTTCCGCGCTTTTGCCGACAGAGCGAGCGAGTTCGATATGAACGAAATCAATCGGGCCATATTCCCTCGCGACCGCTCTGACCTGCTTGATCGCCTCGCCAAACGCCTTGCGCGTCACCGGACTGCCGATCTGTTCAAGGGAAATGGATGGTCGTGCTGCGTGGTCGTAACCGACGCGCGCGCAGGCTTCCGAGTAGACCAACCCCTCCCGAAGTCCCGGAGCGATATTGCGCGCGGCCAGTGCCGAGATATGCGCCGCTTTGGTAAAATCCCTGAAATCGCCGTTGGCCGCTGCGTGCATTATGCCGTCAACAATCACAGCGTCGAGACCAACCTCCTCAAGACCGGTACGGATCGAATTCATGTCTTCACGGAACGATAGAATCTCTGCGATACGGTCAAGCTTTTCGGGCGTTCGCAACAAAGATCGCCACGGCGCGTCACCAAGAGCATCCTTCAGCGTCTTGGTTCCGTAGGCCGCTCCACCGGTGCGTGCCGCAACATCAAGCGTGCTTTCTTTTTCCTTGGCGACGTCCGTAAAGCGGGCGTTCGGATCAAGGTCGAGCGTTTCGCGCAGGGATTTGAACGTGATTGTTTTCTTGCTCTCGCCGAAGCCTTTTGTTGCGAGCGCAATTTCCTCCGCCGTCAAATTTCGCTCAGGTGACCGGCCGATCACCAATTTCAGATTTGCCAGGCGAGACAGGAAGCGGAACAGTTCAAACGATGGTGCGCGGCGCGCGGCGCGCTTCTGTCCTGGCTCAAACGGGCAATCCCCCACCATGTCTTCGCTGTCCTGCAGCGGCCGTTGAAAGAAAGCCGCGTCCGCAAATACTTGTGAAAACTTCTCGCTCGCAATCTGGCTCCCAAATCGAGTTTGAGCACGGGAGATCGCATGGACTTCATCTTCGAGATCGGAACGTTTCGCCGTATGTGAATAATCCTTGTCACGATTGCGCTTTCGATCCGCGAATTTTGGGTCGTTGGCTATCATGTCGCCGAAAGAATGATACTTCGCGAGCCCTTCGCGAGTGGCCTCCATAGCCTTTTTCATCTTGGAGGTTTCGTCGGCAGCATTCGCGCCAGCCTCGTTCTTTGAATTCGAACGAAAGCCACGGTGCCGGGCGATATGGCCAAGTACAACCGCCAGTTCGTCGTTCGACAAGAGGCGCTCGTGCGCAGCAGCACGAAGCATCCACGGTGTAACCTGTGATCCGGACTCTCTTGGTGTGATTCGGCGCAACGCGTTGTGGAGAGCATCGGGCGATTGATCGATTAGTACACCGTATTCAATGAGCAGTCGCCGGATGGCATTCATGCGTTGCCGACGGCGGCGGACGATACGACGCTGACCTCGCGCCGTCCGACGCGCCGCACTTTTCGGTTCGCCAGTCTTATCAATCAGAGGGGCGTCAAAGCAGCGAACACCGGTGGCGATGATGCCTCCGTCGGCTTCACCGACTTCAATGATCCCCCACCCGCAAGATGCGATGCCAAGATCAATTCCGAGGATACGCCGGAGAGTACGCTCGCCCATCACGCCACCTAAAAATACGCACAACTAAGAATAGAGTATTGACCCTCCATCGCAATTCGGCAATCATGAAACGGGAAATCGGTAGGAAAGCCACGGCAAGCATCGGAAACTTTGGTTTCCTTTGCGAAGGATTACCCCCGTTGCGGAAACGCGACGGGGGGATTCATTGTATGTCGAATCGACGGCAGCCAACAGAACCCGGCGCTCAGGCCGCGACTTGGCTTGGCCTCACGAGAAGATCGGCAGGAATCTTCCAGGCCTCGCTGATCTTGTGGATCATCTCGACGGTCAGGGCGCGCCGGCGATTGAGCAATTCCGATGCACGTGATCGGGAGCCGAGCAGATCGGCGAGTTCGGCTTGCGAATGTCCGAGCTCATCGATGGCGTAATTCAGCAGGTCGATCGGATCGGAGGCGTCGATGTACGGCCATCGGATGTTCGGCCATCGGCCGTCTTCATATTTCTCGACGAGCGTTGCAAGAATGTCCAGCTTGTCCCCCTCTTCGGTCCCGGCCGCTGCGCCCCACAGCTTTTCGATCTCGCGAATTGCTGCAGCGTGATCGTCGTCGTTTCTGATCGGGTGAATTTCCATGCTGCGTTCCCTAGAATTGCGAGACGGTCATGGCATCGACCCGATGGTACTCGGCATGCGCCCGCCCGCAAACGCGAATTTCCCGAGCCCATTCAACAAATCTACCCGACGGGCAAATCACTTCTGGTTATCGGAAATCATGTCAAGCCCCTCGCGCAAAAATATTTCGGTTTATCAGAAACAAAACCTGGGCTATATCAGTAGCCATCCCGTCCCATCCAGAGGGGCGTTGCGCAAGGTCACCAATGCGGGACGGGGATGCGGTGGACGCGGATGGCGCTCCTGACCCGAGCGGCTGAGGCGGACGGCGAAATCGTGTGGTTCCGACACCCCAAAGGCTGGTGTCAAGTTCGCAGCTTAAGGCAGCGCGGGCGACGGTGGCAAAAGTGCAGGGCTCGCCGAGGAGATCACCTATAAGCCGTAAACCACTGCGCGGGGAGTGCCGGGCGATTCCGGTGTGACCTGACTAACGCGTGTGCTCACTACCAATACCCAGCGCACACGCGTCTTTCGGGCGCATCGGGCGCCCGGCCTCCCCGCGCCCTCTGTTTGGAGGGCAAGGAAATTTTCTGGCAAAGCTCGGGCGAAACGCGCCGCGAGACCGTGGAATTGCGGCTACGAACATGCGGGTGCTTGAATCGGACCGAAGCCCTCACAACATCATTGCGAGGCGTGTCCGCCGAAGCCCGCCTTCGGGCGAAGGCGGATGCGACGAAGCAATCCATCGATCAACCGGGTACCGCTGTGAAATGGATTGCTTCGTCGCAAGGGCTCCTCGCAATGACGTTGATGGATTTGGCGCACACTGCGCGCGCACCCACAACTGTCATCGTCCGGCTTGACCGGACGACCCAGTATTCCAGAGACGCCAGTGATTGAATCGAGAAGCCGCGGCGTACTGGGTCCCCCGCTTTCGCGGGGGATGACGAGTTGTGGTGAGGTGGCCACCGATGCCACCAGAAGCCGTGGCAACGACGCTCGCCGCCTACATCCCGATGTCGAACACGTTCGGCAGGTGCGCCAGCGGCAGCGCCGCGGCGCCGACGACGGTGGCGACCATCCTCATCAGGGTACGGTTGCTGCGACGCTTGCCGCGCATCTGGCTGGCGAGCCATTGCAGGACGGCGACATCGACGACGTTCGCCTGGGCCGGCGCCCAGCTTTCGATGGCGGTGTCGGGCGACAGCGCGACGGTGCGCGGCGGCACGGCAAGGCCGGACGCCGACGCCGCGTGGTGCACGACCGCCTTGGCCAGCAAATCGTCGAACACGCCCTCGTCGCTGCGTTCGGCGGCGGCATCGTTGATCTCGAACAGCGCTTCGGCTTCGGCGCGGCTGACCGGCTGATGCTCGACGGCGGTCGCGGTCAGGATGCGCGCGCACCAGGCGGCGTCATCGGCATCCAGCGCACGGGAAAAATGAACCCGGCCCCGGGTGGTGGGGCCTTCGCCAGTGATCACGCCATCGCGCACCACAGTGAGGGCCAGCGCAGCGCTATCGCGGCAGGAAATCCTGGACGGTTCGAGGACGATGATACGGTCGGCAAGCATTCCGGTAGAGGCAGACATTGGTACACTTCTCATTTTCTTGTTCTGGATCAGCATTTTCATGGGCGCGTAAACGAGTGGTTAACGAATCAAAACCTCGGTCGCGAGATTTTTAGGTAGTTGCCAATTAGTCGCTGTGACCTCCGTCATGGTTCCGGGCATCGTCATCGGGCCGAGCGTGTTGGGCGCGATATCAGGCAATATCGGGGCAGCCCGGACCGGAGCGGCCATGATGGTCTTTTCGCCGCACAAGCGCGGATCGCAAGAAGATGCTACGAGTTCCCGCCTGCGGAGAAGGATTGACCCTTTTTCCGCGCGCCCGTTCACTTAGCTCCCGCCGCCCGCTAGAGTGGCAAGGACAAATTCACCTGTAACTTGAATGAGATGAGGTCGTAAAATGGCTCTCCAGATTGGCGCTGTCGCCCCGGACTTCGAAGCCGAAACCACCGAGGGAAAAATCAAATTCCATGACTGGATCGGCTCCAGCTGGGCGCTCCTGTTCTCGCACCCGAAGGATTTCACCCCGGTCTGCACCACCGAGCTTGGCGCGCTGGCGAAGCTGAAGCCGGAATTCGACAGGCGCGGCGTCAAGCTGATGGGACTCAGCGTCGACCCCGTCGACAGGCACGCGGAATGGTCCGAAGACATCCGGGAAACCCAGGGGGCCGCGCCGAATTACCCGATGATCGGCGATACCGACTTCAACGTTTCGAAACTCTACGACATGTTGCCGGCCTCGACCTCCGGCGATCCCGCGACGCGCACCGCCGCCGACAACCTGACGGTCCGCAACGTCTTCGTCATCGGGCCGGACAAGAAGATAAAGCTGGTGCTGGTCTATCCGATGACCACCGGGCGCAATTTCCAGGAGATCCTGCGCGTGATCGATTCGCTGCAGATGACCGCCAGGCATCGCGTCGCGACGCCGGCCGACTGGAAACAGGGCGACGACGTGATCATCGCGGGCTCGGTTACGGACGAAGAGGCCAAGACGATCTATCCGCAAGGCTGGAAATCGCCGAAGCCCTATCTCCGCATCGTGCCGCAGCCGAAGTGACGGCATCGCCGTCATCCCGGGGCGATGCGAAGCATCGACCTGGGATCTCGAGATTCCCCGGTGCGCACTTGCGCACCTGCGGTCTGGTGCTTACGCACCATCCCGGAATGACAAGGCGGACCCAACAGGCGCCCTCCGCGTTGAGCACATGATGGCCGGCAAACCCGCTTCCCCCCGCATCGTCTGGTTTCGCGACGATCTCCGCCTCTCCGACCACCCTGCCCTGCATGCCGCCTCGAGCACCGGCGCGCCGGTGATTTGCCTCTACGTCCTCGACGAAACCAGCAACTCGCAACTGCGCCCGCTCGGCGGCGCGGCGCGCTGGTGGCTGGCGCAGTCGCTCCGGACCTTGCAGGCGGACCTGACCGCGCTCGGCTCGAAGCTGGTGCTGCGGCGAGGAGCCGCGGCCAAGGTGATTGCGGCGCTGGCGCAGGAGACCGGCACCGAGGCGGTGTTCTGGAACGAGATTGCGCAGGCGCCGCGCCGGGCCGTCGCCGAACAGGTCGCCGCAAGCCTGCAGGCGATCGGTGTTGCCGGCCACGGCTTTCCCGGCGACCTGCTGGCGGACCCGCTTTCCATCCGCAACAAGGACGGACGGGGGTTGCGGGTATTCACGCCGTTCTGGCGGCGGGTGCAATCGTCAGGCGATCCGCCGAAGCCATTGCCGGCCCCGACGACGCTTGCTCCGGCCCCCGATGTCGCGAGCGAGCGGCTCGAGACATGGCGCCTCGAACCCTCGCATCCGGACTGGGCCGGCGGTCTGCGCCAGAGCTGGAAGCCGGGCGAGAGCTCGGCGCAGGCCCGGCTCAACGCATTTCTTGAAACGGGGGTGGCCGGCTATTCGATCCAGCGCGACCGGCCCGATCGCGACGGCACCTCTGGGCTGTCGCCGCATTTGCGTTTTGGCGAGATCAGCCCGCGGCAGGTCTGGCATGCCGCGCGCTTTGCCGCGGCCGCGCGGCCTGCTTTGGCAGGCGACATCGACAAGTTCCTGAGCGAGCTGGGCTGGCGCGAATTCTGCCGGCATCTGCTGTTCGACGTATCAGATCTCGCCGACCGCAACCTGCAGCCGTCCTTCGACGCTTTTCCCTGGAGGCACGACGACAAGGCATTGAGGGCGTGGCAGCGCGGCCAGACCGGCTATCCCATCGTCGATGCCGGCATGCGCCAGCTCTGGCATACCGGCGTGATGCACAACCGGGTGCGGATGGTGGTGGCCTCGTTCCTGGTCAAGCATCTGCTGATCGACTGGCGCTGTGGCGAGAAGTGGTTCTGGGACACGCTGGTCGATGCCGACGCCGGCAGCAACCCCGCCAACTGGCAATGGGTGGCCGGCTCCGGTGCCGATGCCGCGCCCTATTTCCGCGTGTTCAATCCGATCCTGCAGGGCGAAAAGTTCGATCCCGACGGCGCCTATGTCCGGCGCTGGGTGCCCGAGCTCGGGCAATTGCCGGCGGGCCTGATCCATCAGCCATGGAGTGCCGCGCCGCTCGAACTCAAGGGCGCGGGCGTGGAACTCGGGACGACCTATCCGCAGCCGATCGTCGATCACAGACGAGGGCGCGAGCGCGCGCTCGAAGCCTATGCGAAAACCCGTCGTGGTTGAGCAGTCGCGGCGTCCGCTTTACACATTTGAGAAACCGGCTATCGTTGCGGCTTCGACAACACTGGGGGATGATATGGACGACGATAAACCGGTTCTCGATCAAGTGACGGATGCGGTGAGCAGTGCCGCAACGGCCACCGCGGAAGCCGCCAAGACGGTGGTCAAGAAGGTCAAGAAGACCGCCAGGAAAGCCAAGAAGGCCGTCAAGAAAGCGGTGAGCAAGGCAGCGCCGAAGAAGAAAGCCAAGAAGGCGAAGAAGGCCGGCAAGAAAGCCGGCAAGAAATCTTCCGCGAAAAAGTCTGCCAAGAAAGCCGTCAAGAAGACCGCGAAGAAAGCCGCCAGGAAAACTGCGAAGAAGAAAAAGAAGGCCAGGAAGTCGAAGCGCTGATCGCCTCCGGCGTCGCGCTCAATGGCCCCCGTGTGAAAGCCCGGGGGCTCTTGTTTTGAGGCCCGGCCCCAGTCTCACGCCCGCCGGTTGACCACGAACACCGCGGCGGCGCAGGCCACCATGCCGATGATGGCGATGGTATCGAGCCGCTCGTCGAACAGGACATAAGCCATCACCGCATTGCTCTCGAACAGCCAGGCAGCTGCGCCGACGGCGCCGCGCGCGCGGCCAAATTTTCGAAGCCTCTGTTCATTTGCAGGCCCGATTGCCTGAACATATGCTATCCGGCAATCGTAAATCCCGCGGGCCCGCTCGCCGGAAAAACACAGATCGAAGAGACAGGAAATACCATGGATGTTCGTGCCGCCGTCGCTATCGCTGCCGGCAAGCCGCTGGAAATTACCACCGTGCAGCTCGAAGGCCCGCGCGAGGGCGAGGTGCTGGTCGAGATCAAGGCCACCGGAGTCTGCCACACCGACGAGTTCACGCTGTCCGGCGCCGATCCCGAAGGATTGTTCCCGGCGATTCTCGGGCATGAGGGCGCCGGTGTCGTCGTCGACATCGGTCGCGGCGTCACCAGCGTGAAGAAGGGTGATCACGTCATTCCGCTGTATACGCCGGAATGCCGGCAGTGCCCGTCCTGCCTGTCGCGCAAGACCAATCTCTGCACCGCGATCCGCGCCACTCAGGGCCAGGGCCTGATGCCCGACGGCACCTCGCGCTTTTCCATGGGCGGCAAGCCGATCCATCACTACATGGGTACATCCACCTTTTCGAATTTCACGGTGCTGCCGGAAATCGCGGTGGCAAAAATCCGCGAGGACGCGCCGTTCGACAAGGTCTGCTATATCGGCTGCGGCGTCACCACCGGGATCGGCGCGGTGATCAACACCGCGAAGGTCGAACAAGGCGCCAAGGCGATCGTGTTCGGGCTCGGCGGCATCGGGCTCAACGTGCTGCAGGGCCTGCGGCTGGCCGGCGCCGACATGATCATCGGTGTCGATATCAACAACGACCGCAAGGCCTGGGGCGAGCGTTTTGGCATGACGCATTTCGTCAACCCCGGGGAACTCGGCAAGGACCTCGTCCCGCACCTCGTCGACATGACCAAATCGGGCGCCGACCAGATCGGCGGCGCCGATTACACCTTCGATTGCACCGGCAACGTCACCGTGATGCGGCAGGCGCTGGAAGCCTGCCATCGCGGCTGGGGCCAGTCGATCGTGATCGGCGTGGCACCCTCGGGCGCGGAGATTTCAACCCGCCCGTTCCAGCTGGTGACCGGCCGGGTCTGGAAAGGCACCGCCTTCGGCGGCGCGCGCGGCCGCACCGACGTGCCGAAGATCGTCGACTGGTACATGCAGGGCAAGATCGAGATCGATCCGATGATCACCCATGTGATGCCGCTGGCCGAGATCAACAATGCGTTCGAACTGATGAAGCGCGGCGAATCCATTCGCGGCGTGGTGACGTTCTGAGATCACGAAAGCCATTGCCAGCCGTCGGCTGGTCGCCGGTCACGGTCCGTGAAAATACGGATGGGAAGGAAGCACACGCACCAGTCATTAGTCATATTCCAGCGGAATGCGCGCCGATCATCATACCTTAGCAAATTTGGTCTCATGTCGTTGCTGACATGTTCTGATGGTAGCAACTTCATGGCCTCCGCCGACCAACGCGCGCCCGACCAACGCTCGCCTCGTGGCGATCGAGCCGATATCGCGGGTCGGGATCCCTGGACGGAAGCCCCGCGCCACGCCCGGCTCCGACTGCAATTCCGATGGCTGGTAGCGGTTGCGCTGGCAAATCTATCCGTGCTTGCAATCGACCAGCAAAATCTGGGCGATAGCTTTCCAGCTGCCGCCAGCCTGCGACTGTTCGTGGTGACACCGCTTGTGCTGATCGGGCTCGGCGTCAACGTCTGGTCGACAAACCGCCATTTACAATCCGCGGCAAGCGCTGTCGCGACGGTTTCGCTCGTGGTCATAACGTCCCTCATCGGTCAATGGGCGCAGGAGCCGATTGCGAGCCGGTACATGATGGCCGCACAATTCGCGATCTTTACCGCGGCGGTATTTGCGGCCCTGCCCTGGCGCGCTACGCAAATCATGACAGCCGTCGCAATCGCCGCGTACGCACCGATCGTCACCGGGGCGATGCAGGTTCCGCGCCCCCTGGTCAATCTTGATCTGGTCGGTTTCAGCATTCTGATGGCGATTCTCGCGCTGTCCATTCGCAGACAGGAAGAGGTCCGGATGAATGAAATTCTGGCGATGCGCCGCATCGACGCGGCGCGAACGGCCGAGCTGCGCAAAGCCAATGCCAGGCTGTCGCAACTTTCCAGCACCGACGCGCTGACCGGTGTCTTCAACCGGCGCTACCTCGACCTGTTTGCCGAGAGCTGGTCCACCTCACTGGTCCCGTCGCTTGGCAGCGGCGTATTGATGATCGACGTCGACCACTTCAAGCTGTTCAATGATCTGGGCGGGCACGCTGACGGTGACCGTTGCCTGCAGCGGGTCGCCGCGGCGATACAAAGTGCCCTCCGGTCACCGGACGACATCGTCGTCCGGTACGGCGGGGAGGAGTTCGTCGTTATTCTTCCGGCCGCAGATCAATCCGAAGCCCTCGCGGTGGCCGAGCGATTGCGCGCCGCGGTAGGCGACCTGCACATCCCCCATCCGGGTCTCGGGACCGGCGCCGTTGTCACCGTCAGCATCGGTGCATGCGTCGCAACGCCCGGCGAGAACTTCACCGACACTATCGAGCGCGCGGACAAGTTGATGTATGCTGCGAAGAAAGGTGGCCGGAATCGTGTTTCGGCGTGAACCGCACCGGGTCGGCCAACCGATCAGGGCGTGGCGACCTGCTGGGGACCGTGAGAGATGCGCCTGCAATTTCAGACCGTCGATGTATTCACGGGCACGCAATTCGTCGGCAACCCGCTGGCCGTTGTCCTGAACGCCGAGGGGCTGTCGGCCGGGCAGATGCAGGCCATCGCCGCCGAGTTCAATCTGGCGGAGACGACCTTCGTGTTGCCGCCCAGGGACGCCGCGCATACGGCCGAAGTGCGGATATTCACCCCGCGCAGTGAGTTGCCTTTCGCCGGCCATCCCAATGTCGGCACCGCTTTCGTGCTGGCCCGCGCCGGCTCCAGTTACGGCCGGCCCGTCGGCGGCGACCGAGTCATTTTCGAGGAGAAGGCCGGACTGGTCCCGATCGAGATCTTGCGGGAGGGCGCGATCGTGGTGGGTTCGAAACTCGCCTCTCCGCAGCCGCTCTCGGTCGGTGCGGAGGTTGCGGGCGAACTGGTGGCATCGGCTTGCGGAATCCCGCTCGCCGAGATCGAGACCATCCATCATCGTCCGCGCATCGCGTCCTGCGGCGCCCCGTTCATTCTGGCCGAACTGAAGAGCCGCACCGCATTGCTCGGGGCAAGCCCGAACGGCGATGTGTTCCGCCTCGAAGTCAGCAAGCAGCCGGCCGTCAGCATCATGCTGTACACCCAGGTCCATGAGGCCGGGATCGATATCCGGGCCCGGATGTTCGCGCCGCACCTCAATATTCCCGAGGACCCGGCGACCGGCGCCGCCAACGTCGCGCTGATCGGCCTGCTGGCCCACCTGCGCCCGGAGGCTACCCTTTCGCTGTCGAAGACGATCGCCCAAGGCGTGGAGATGGGACGCCCGAGCATCCTGAAGGCGGAGGCTGACAAGAAAAACGGCACGGTGACCGCGACCTATATCGGTGGCCGCTGCGTGCCTGTCATGTCAGGGACGATCGATCTGGCGTGAGCGGATCAGAAAAACTCTTCCGGACAGGGATCGACGATCTTCCACATGTCCGTGCCGTTCTTGATCTTCTTCATCTCGTTGGTCAGCCCGCCATTGCGGCTGATCCAGTCCTTCACCGGCCGCGGGTAATAGGACATCAGGTCCGATGTCCCTTCCGAACTGGTGACCTTGATGCCGAAGGTGAACGCCTTGTCGTAATACGCCTGGTGGAATCCGAGGCTGGCGCGCGGCGTCACGCAGACCTTGTTCATCGGCACGATGCCGAACACCATGGTGCAGGCCGAGTTGCAGATACCGTCGATGATGACGCGCTCCTTGCGGTCGCGGATGCGCTCGTACTTCGCCTTGTATTCGGTGACATAACCGCCGTGATCCCGGGTAATGCGCAGATCGGCGCGCGCCGACGAGGTGGCCAGCAGCGAGAGCAACAGCAAGGGCAGAAGTGTGATGCGCATGGATCGATCGGAAACCGGGTAGACGGAAGAAAAGATCGGCCCTCAAGCGGGCCCTCGGAGAACTCTGGCGGCACTATGTTGGAATTTCGTTAAGCATTCCGAAAGGGCAAAAAAGGGGCATCCGACGACGATTTTCTCCAATTTGGGTGGGATTTTACCCCGGGTGGAACCCGAATTGACCGAATATCGACTTCCCTTTCGGAGACGCCGAGCGGTGCCTCTGCCGCAACCAGGGCCCCGCCGCCGGCCCGCGGCTACTGGGCAAATTGATTCGATGCAGAGAATTGCGCGCTGCAGGCGAGCCTGAACGGGCATTCATGTGCGTGGACAAAGTGTCATCGTCCGTTCTGTTGCAAACGACCAGGCGCCTCCTATGTCCCTTGAAACGGGAGGCATCGATGAAGCAATCACAACATTTTCTGGAGAACGCCGAGAACTGTGCCCGGATGGCCGAGCGAGCGCCAGACGAGCCCAGCCATAAACGCTACAAGCGCATGGAAGCAGCCTGGCGAGCCCTCGCGACCGAGCAGGACTGGCTTGATGGCCAAATGCCACCGGTCCGGATTGCGACCAACGGAGACGCGCTAAAACCGCTGCGTGCATGAAACGGCGGCCGACGCCGATCAGCTCTCAGCGCGACTGAATCGTTTGAGAGGTCCACGGGCGTCGATCCCTATGAATTGGGCGGACGCATTGCACCAGCAGCAACCTTTGTTGTGAACCGGCTACAAACTGTCGGGCGTGCGTAACGGGGAAGATTTATCGGCGTTCCGCAACTCTTGTTCAGCCAGATGATAAAACTCATCATCCCTGCCCTCGGGCTTGCCGGCCTGTTCCCAAAGTTCGTAGGCGCGGTGGATGATTTGCTCTTTAGTCGGTTGTTCCATTGTATCTGCTTTCCTGAATGAGAAGCACAACCCGCCGGGGGAAGCTACAAAACCGCAGGCCATGCCGGCTTCGCTCTTGAGAAGAGCGCAGCCCGATAAGGAAAGTCCCGTTTTTCCAACTTGTTCCGGAAGGCCACCACGGCGCGGTTTTAACCGAACGCATCAACGCGAAGCTGCAACCGCAAGACCATTGGCTTCCAAGTCGAGGCCTCGCGGCGAATTGGGTTGCGGACAGCATGGGTGCCCGGGTGCGTGCGGCAAGCAGCCCCGCCCGCGCGGTCGATTCGGCGCATCAGGACGGGATAGCCCTCCCTGGCCAAGTCTGGTAATCGGAGCCGTCGGACGTAGTTCGGCACCCGTTTTCAATGCTCAGGCAGGCGCCCAAAGAAATTGGAACCCAGCTAACACATTGAAAATATTGATGCACTCGTAGCTCAGCTGGATAGAGCATCGGATTTCGATTCCGAGGGTCGGGAGTTCGAATCTCTCCGAGTGCGCCAATTAAATCAAAGGGTTATCGGCCGCCAGGTCGTTTCGACTTTGTGTTTGGGAAACCGAGGGGAAACTCTTTCGGATGGCCCTCTCCCTTTCACCCAGCTCTACAGAATTTTTTTCAGCATGCGCGGAAAAGCAGCGACTCCCCGAAGCAAGCCAAGGTCACGCCAGCCATCGAACGTACAGAACCGTCCGCCCATATCGGTCAAGACTAACAGGCGGGCATTCAACCGGCCGTCGCGCAATAACTAAGTGGTGCCCTCCTCGGCTCCGAACCCGGTCCCCGTTCTGTCCGCCTCGTTAATCATCTCTTCCCAAGGCCATTTGACGGTCGCGTATCTACGGTAAAGCAAAAGCTGCCGGTCTACGACTGACACCTCCTCGGTAGCTTCGTTGTAGCTCAAGACGAGCCCGCGCCCATCTTCGTCCACCTGTAGCTCTTCAAACTTATCCAGGACTTTAGCGAGATTTCCTCGCTGGATTCTGCTTTGCCTAGAGTGCGCGATCTCAAAAATTCGGTCCGCCGACAATCCCCTCATAAGCTCGCTGTCGCTTGACTCTAGAATTACAGCCATCGCATGAGCGTATATGCCGGTGGAATCCTTTCTGTTCCGAATGCCGCCTGATACTCGCTTTGCAAATTGCTGGTAAAGTGGGTTGAGTTGTTCGGCATAATTCATTTCGGAACTCTCGACCGCCGCCGTACTGGCTACCGAAATGGTAGACTGCTGTTCTTCCACTATGCCGAGGTCATCCAGAGCTCCGAGGACTA
>NZ_JAURXB010000241.1 GCF_030654605.1 Bradyrhizobium sp. | reverse complement strand
AACACCCTCTCTATGTCGAGTATGCGTGCCACCAGCCGGCCGATCCCAACTACACCGGGCTACTCCGGCTATGGGACTTCAGTGCGGAGTCCGAATTCCTTGTCGAGGAAGAACGGCGGCCCGTTGCCGAACGGGAGCGCGCGGTCTTGGGCCACATCCGGGTCCAGGACCCAGCCTTTTATCAGAATTACCTTCTGCAGTCGGTTCGCTACGATTCGGAGTTCACGCTCCGATACTCGGAAATCTTTGACCGCCTTCCCGACCTCGAACGACTGACCCGCTTCTCGGGCGTTATCGACGATCTAGCGATCGAGCGGCGGATCGAGCTGGCAAAGCTGTTTCTCGATCGCGTCGCAAGCCTTCACCGGGTACGCGTCGCGCATCGCGACCTTGACCGCCATTCCGTGTGGATCGACGACCGGCGCAGCAAGGTCGTGCTGTCCGGATTCGGCGCCGCGCATTTCCCGGAACGAAAGTCGATCGGCGAGACCCGCTCGAAACTCATGGCCGGCGGTCAACGAGTGCCTGAAGACGTCAGCGGCAGCGTGCGCGGAACGGCGTTCCAGCAGGACGTGTTCCTGGCGGCCGCCCTCGTCTGGGGCCTTCTCACCGGCAAACGTCTTCAATCCGTGGACAAAGTGCCGGTTTGGCCGCCGGATAGTCTGGCAGACGAGAACGACGTGCCGCCGGCGTTCGCCCCATGGTTCGATAAATGTCTGCAGCTTGATGCACGCAAGCGGTTTCAGGATGGCGTCGAAGCAGCCGACGCTTTTGCCGAGCTGGTCCGCAAGACAGAAAAACTATCGCCCGAAAGGCAGCTCGAACGATACCGGCATGACCTCGATCCGATTTCAGATTACGCCCCCATCGAGTGGATCACGCAGAAACCGTACCGGATATACCGGGCGCGCAAGAACGACGCCGATCTCTTCGTCAAGAGTTGGCCGGAACGATCGCTTGGCGACAGACGCAAGGCAGCCGTTCGCCTGATCGAATTCTTTGGCAAAGCCCACGCGCTTCGCCTGGTTGCCTCTGAGTGGCTTCCGAACATCGAACTGGCGTGCCTGTGCACGGATGGATTGCTCTTGGTCCAGGAGTGGATCGATGGAATCGCGCTCGAAACATGCGATACCACCGACTGGTCGCCCCTGGACCTTCGCTTATTCGTGATCGACCTCGTCACCGCGATCGAGGAGCTTCATGAGCTGGGCCAAACGCACGGTGACCTCTCGCCCGCTAACATCATGGTTCGAACGCGTGAAGGGCGGCCGCGCCCGGTCCTCGTCGATACAGTCGATTTCTCGTCGGACGAAGGCGGCAAGAAAACGCCCGCGTATTGTCCGCCTGAAGACACGGACCTACGCGTCCGCGACCGGTATGCGGTTGGCCAAATCTCCCTGGAGCTTGCTGATCGTTGCCCGGACGCCGAAACTAAGGCGGCCCTATTGCTTGGCGTTGCGAAAAGCGGCGAAGGCGCCGCGCCGTGGTTGACCCTAAAGATTCTCAAGGACGCCCTCGCACCGCAAAAGGCGCAGCCGCCCGCGCCCGTGCTCAACCTCACGATTGAAACTCCCCGCACGTCCTTTGAGGGACAATTATTGTCCGACAATGGGCTCTTCCATCTGGTCAAGTCAAAGGGAAAGAGCTCGATAGACATATTCGGCTTCGATCAGCGCGTCACGATTGACCTTGACGACAAGGATTTGAAGCCCCGGTACGCGGTTGCCCAAGGTTCCGATCTGAACGGCGCCTCTTGGGCGCAACGGTGGCGTACGTTTTCATTCAAAGGCAGCGTTTCCGTTCAGCGCGCGCAACGGGCGCGCTTTTCGGGCTTCGACGAACTGGCGGCAATACTCAAATCGGACGCGGCACAGGCTGCGCCCAGCGCGGATCAACAGCAACAACCCGCGGCCCCCGCCACAGAGAAGCAACCGCGGGTTCAGCATTTTCCGGTGGCACGGTTTTGGCAGGAAACCATCACAGTTGAGGATGAAATCACCCCCGATGTGCAGCTCGCCGAGGATCCAAAATTCGATTCCGAAGAGCGCACGCTCTTTCTTTCGGTGGCGACTGACATCTTTTCCGAACTTGAAATTACCGACGGGCAGCCGGTCGGCGTCACCTGGAATGGGCGCAAGCTCGGCGATCTCGATTCAGTCCGCTCGCGGGGCACTGCGCTGGTCGTTCGCAACGTCCGCAACTTCCGGGGCTTGCGCGCCGGCGCATTCCTGAAGCTTCAGACTTCGGACGACTTCACCAGCTTCCAGCGGCGATCGCGGGCTGTTGCTAGAATCCTTGAAGGCCGGTCCCAGATTCGGAACCTTGTTGGCTACTTCGATCCGCAGAACGCCACACCCCCGCAAAATACCGGATCGGACGTGAGTGATGACGACATCTCCTGCTACAAACTCAACGCCGATCAGTCCGAAGCTTTCAAACATCTTTGGAAGTTCGGCCCGGTCGGGCTGCTACAAGGACCGCCCGGCACCGGAAAGACTCTGTTTATCGCTTCCCTCGTGCACTACGCTCTCACGCGCGCCCATTTGCGCAACGTTCTCGTCCTTTCGCAATCTCACGAAGCTGTAAACACCGCAGCCGAGCGAATTCTCCAGGTCTCAGAACGGCTCGGCGGCGCCATCGATCCTTTGCGCGTTGGCCAGCACGCTAAAATATCCCCCGCGCTTCGCAAATATCACGCGCGCGCCATTCAGGATCGCTATCGCGAGCTCTTCCGTGCCGGCATTAAGGAGCGGGTGTCGGCGGCCTCGGGACGGCTCGGCCTCGACCGCCACTACGTGGCCGAGGCGCTTGAGATCGAAGCCGTGTTCGGATCGCTCGCCCGCCACATTGAACTCTGCGAATCGGACATTGCGACTGGTATTGACGCCGATGTCGTCACCGCGGCGAGGGATCGTCTCGCTTCTCTCATGGATGTTTGGCACACGGCCCTCAGGGAGCGTGACATTGACGGCGAGGGCAACCCACGGGACGCGTTGGGCGAGATGCGTGAGGATCTCGCGTCGCGTCATTCCGTCTACGACGTCGATGCGCGCCGACGGCTCTTGCGGCTTCTCCAGCTCGGCAATGAGTGGAGTTCGGTTCTCGGCATTCGCGGTCGGAGCCTGGAGGAATTGTTGGCCCGGAGCCGGAACCTCATCTGCGGCACATGCGTGGGCATCGGACGGCCTGGCATCCAGCTCGAACGCAACGCATTCGACCTGGTGATCATTGATGAAGCCGCACGTTGCACGCCGAGCGAACTTGCCGTCGGGATGCAATCCGCCCGACGGATTCTTCTTGTAGGCGATCATCGCCAGCTTCCACCGCTCTTTGATCATGAACTTCTAAGCGCGATCGGCCCCCGGCTGGGCATCGCCTCCCGCAAGGACCTCCAGCGAAGCGATTTCGAGCGGGCGTTCCATTCGGAGTACGGCCGGGCTGTCGCCCGCAGCCTGAAGAAGCAATACAGGATGGCGCCAAAGATCGGGCGCCTTGTCTCCGACGTATTCTATCCGGGGCAAGAGCTGAGCACCGAGCGCGGCGCGCCACCATCTTACTATGGCCTGCTTCCAAAACCGCTGGATGACGAGATCGTCTGGATTGATACCGGACCCTCCCGTTCGGGCCGTCGCGAAAGCGCGGTAGGTACCAGCTATGTCAACAGGAGTGAGGCAAGCGCGGTAATTTCCCTGCTCCGTTCGATCGCAGCGTCGGAAGCGTTCCTGACAGCTGCGAAGGCCGACCTCAAGAATGACGAGCCACTCATCGGCGTCATCTGCATGTACGGACCGCAAGCGGACCTCATCGACGAATTGTTCGTAAGCTCCGGCTTACCGGAAGAGTTTCGCTCGCTGGTCAAGATCGATACGGTCGATGCGTATCAGGGAAAGGAAAACAGGGTCATCATCGTTTCGCTCGTCCGGAGCAATCCCGAGTACAATATGGGCTTTGTGCGGACGGCTAACCGCATCAATGTGGCGCTCTCACGTGCCATGGAAAGACTGGTGCTCGTCGGCTCGGCGCAGATGTTCGGAGGACAGGCCAGCCCGCTTTCGCTCGTTCTCAATACGCTTCGCGCGCAAGGGCGCGTCGTCAGCGATAATCGCGGGGAGCGATAGACCATGGCGTCAGATCTCCGCCACGATGGCATCGAAATCGACACCGTCTCATTCGTCGTACGCGCGCAAAAATTCCGGGTTGCTGCAATGGTCATGAAGCGCACGCCGGTGCCGGTCGCAACCGAATTTGCGACGCGTCTTGTTCATCTCGTCCAGGGCATTCGATTGGAGGAAATGGCGGGGTTTTTCGACTTGGAGCCCGCGGAATCAAAGGTCTTGTTGGAAGATGTTCTGAGCACCGGCCTCGTGACGGAACGCAACGGACAGCTCGTCCTATCACAACGGGGACACGAAGCGCTGTCGCCCCTGACTGATACGCTTGAACTCTTTGAAGTTGAAGACATCACCACGACGATATCCTTGGACCTAGCCGCCTTCGCCCCCGTCGACGAAACCAATCTTAATGCTCGTGAAGCCCGCATTGTCGAAGAGCTCAAGCTACCCGATCGAGAAAAGGCGGCCTCCGCAATCGCCGCGGCTAGGGATGCATTCGAGTTGCATTTTCAGGAGTGGCGATCGGGACAAGGCCGACGCTGGCTCGACGAAGATACGCGGCTGCATTCCATCGAAGATATTCAGGTGGTTGGCACGTTTCCGTCGGTATTTCAGATCCCGGTCCGGTGGCGCGCAGGCGACCCGCCGGCGATTGAACCCGATTTTTCGGAACTTTCGCAGAGGGGACGGTCCGGATCGCGGAATTCTCTTATTGCCGAGCTGAGCACGCGCTTGAATGCGTTCGCTGCGCCACAGGATCATGACAGGGCGTTCGAGCTGCTCGCCGAACTGGACAATGGGCTTTTCAGGCGCGACGGAATGCGATCGTCGCGGGAGCAACACCACTGGGCTGCTTTGTTCGAGAAGCCGGAGCAGCGCCCTTTACAAGGTTTTGCCGCTCCTGGACTCCGGCTCGCGGGAACTACCTCCACGGCAGCCGTCCGGTCGGCACTACTTGACTGGACGCAAAGTGTAGGCGGGGCCTCGACGGCAACTAGAGCACCCGTCTTCTGGCTGCCGCCGCGGAGCGCGAGCTGGGGCCGAAGCGTTCCGTTTGCAAACCTTGCAAGCGCCCTCTCGACCGCTAATGCCCCGGATGATGGCACCGTCTTGCTCGCAAGAACGCAGGACGGTGGCAGTGATCAGAAGTTCTGGTCTAAGCTGTATGGTCCGACAAGCAAACTCTCCGCCAGTTTCGACAGGTGCCTTGCAGTTGCTGCGACTGACCTACCAGATGCATTGGAGATTATCGTCAAGCCTGGGTCATGGGCGATGGCGCTCATCCACGCGCCGGAATCGGCATCCGGCTACCCCTTCCCGTTTGGATACATCACGGCCTCGCGCGACATCGTCGATCGCATTGCCCACCGTATCGCCGAATTGGCATCCCGCGCCGACGGCACCAAGGCCGTGCTGTGGACCCGCACAGGAGAAGACCCACACAAGGCCCTCGCCATGATGGACGAGGCACTGGGGATCGGCGTCGCATGACTTTCACGGGCCGGCTACTCGGCCGGACGTCTTCTCGGAGGGCCCAGACGTGTCGCTCCGAATGCTAAGTGGTTATTTGTAGGCGTGTCTTTGACGTAGCAATATGCGCCTCACCAATCCGCACATTCTACGCCACGGCCGCCTAATCCCGCCCGTGCGTATAAGCCCTCTTCCACAAAAGTGGTTCTGGAGGTTTGATCCTGGCGTGGGCGTGTGGAATTTTCGCAATGAATACTGCTTTCCTCTTGATGGCGCAGTACGGTGGTAAGGCAATCATTCCGATTGAGGACGTGTGCCGGGACTATTTCTCCCATCTCAATGCTACGAAGCTGGTACAGAAGATATCGGCAGGCGAAATAGCAATTCCACTCGTCCGCATTGAAACCAGCCAGAAAAGCGCCAAGGGCGTCCACCTCGTTGATTTGGCCAAGTATCTCGACGCTCGCGTGGAAGCGGCCAGAAAGGAAATGATCGCCCTCACTACTTAACCGGATCAAAACCGAGTCGGCTTGTTTCAATCGAAACTATATTAAGCCTAGTCCAAACGCGCGAGGTGCTTCGCTAGCGACCTACCCTCGCCTAGGCAATGGCTTTTCAGCGAAATATTGGTTTCGGTAATTTACTGCAGAAGTCGGAGATCCCAGCCGATAATTATTACTTTGCTGCTGTCGATGCTTTAGGATCGATCTCTTCTTGCTCAAGCATCTTTGCCTGGTCTGTGCGAAGCCAACGAGCCAACTCGCCGATAGGGGATGGTCGGGTCGCCAGCCTTTCCAGTCCATTACGAGACTGCAATGGCGTCCCCAACGTCAAAGCAAGTGTTGAACTCATTTCGTGCAAACAAATAGGTACGTTGCTGTACTGAAGGCGAAACAGTCGGAGTCCGTTGCGCAAAAGCACCGTCCGTTCGCCGCAAGAACAACTGAACCGCTTGTGCACTTCGAAAAGCGCCGCTGGTCGGCGAACGCGATCGCACGGAATAACCGCGGCACGCTGTATTGCGCGACAGCAAACCGAAGGCAGGACCGAACCGAAATACGTTTGCTGGAGGCGCCATCAAGAGCGCGGTACAGCATTTGGTACAGCATGGCTGATCGCGACCATGCTTAAGTGCTGAGAATATTTTGTTTTTCTCTTTTGGTCCGTCCAATCCATCATCGGGGCGACGGAAAAGCGGTGGTCTAAGATGTTCATTCTATTGGTATTTTTCTACACCAGAGCGGCTCTGGTGAGCAATTGGGCGACTGAAGAATTCTGCGTGAGCAAGCTCCGGTATATCCGCTTTTCCAGGATCATGTCAGCCCGGATTGGATTCTAAGCCGCTGCTCCTTTTGTGGGACGGCGTTTCAACCACAACAGCCTGCGCAGACTGGGGATTGACTGGCCTGCGTCGGTAATGCCTCAACACGGGAGCAAAAAATGCGGGGAGAGATGCATGTCGGAGAAGGTCGCGGTCATCGGAATGGGACAGATGGGATCGGGGATGGCAGGACGCCTCAAGGAGTCCGGCCTCGATGTCGTCGGTTATGACGTCAGTGCCGATCAGCGCGCCCGCCTGGCCAGGGACGGCTTCCAGATGGCGTCTGACATCGCCGAAGCGCTCGCCGGGCGAACACTGGTGCTGACCAGCCTGCCCGATCCGAAAGCCGTGATGGAAGCATGGCTCGGTGCCGACGGGATCGTCGCGCACGCCGCCAGGGGTACGCTGTGCATCGAACTGAGCACCATCGACCCGCAGACGATGCGGCAGGTCGCCGGGGCCGCTACCGCCCGCGGGCTAGCAGTCGTCGATTGCCCCGTCAGCGGCAGTCCCAACGAGGCGCGCAGCGGCAAGCTGATCCTGATCGCCGGCGGCGAGATGGCCGACGTAACCCGCGCCGAACCGATCCTCAAGCTGCTCGGCAACGACTGGAAATACACCGGCGGCGTCGGAACCGCGAAGGTCGTCAAGATCGTCAACAACATGATGTCGATGGGCAACGTGCTGGTGGCGGCGGAAGCGTTCGCGCTCGGCGTTGCCGCCGGCGTCGAGCCGGACAAGCTCTACGACGTGTTGTCGGTGAGCGGCGGCCGTTCGCATCACTTCACCAAGCGCTTCCCGAACGCGATCAAGGGAGATTTCTCGCCGGGCTTCAAGATGGAGCTGGGCGAGAAGGATCTGGCGCTGGCCGTCGAACTCGGGCGAACGACCCGGGTGCCGACACCCTCCGCTTCCGCGACCCGCGAACTCTACGCGCTGGCGCTGGCCGAGGGATTTCGCGGCCAGGACATCGTCTCGCTGCTGGCGATGTATCAGAACTGGGCCAAGCCGGCGCCGTCGGGAGGCAACAAGTGAAAGCGGTCGTCGTCGAGAACTACGATTCCATCGACAATATCCGGCTGCAAGACGTTGCCATGCCGGACGTGTCGGCCGGTCAGGTTCGTGTCAGGATACAGGCTGCCAGCGTCGGGTTCGTCGATGGCCTGAAGGTGCAGGGGCTGTATCAAACCAGGGATCCCCTGCCCTTCACGCCTGGAACGGAATTCGCCGGAATCGTGGATGCGACGGCGGCCGATATCACGGAGTTTACGCCGGGTACGCCGGTCATGGGCATGGCGAGATCGGGTGGGCTGGCGGAATACATCACCGTGCCGGCGGCAGCGCTGGAGCCGATGCCGGTGGGGATCGCGCCCGAGGTCGCGGCCTCGTTCCGCGCCAACTACCTCACCTCGCTCTATGCGCTGAGCGAGCGCGCCGCGTTGCGCGCGGGCGAATATCTGCTGGTACTGGGCGCGGCCGGCGGCGTCGGAATCGCCGCGGTTCAGCTCGGCAAGCTGCTGGGCGCCCGCGTCATTGCCGCGGCCTCAAGCGAGGAAAAACGAAATTTTGCCATTCGCTTCGGCGCCGATGCGGCAGTGGATTACACGCAGGCCGATTGGCGCGACAGGCTCAAGACGCTCACCGATGGTCACGGCGCCGACGTGATCTTCGATCCCGTCGGCGGCGAAGTCTCGCTGCAGGCATTCCGCTCGATCGCCTGGAACGGCCGCCATCTGGTGGTCGGCTTCGCCGCCGGCAGCATCCCTGCGCTGCCGTTCAATCTGCCGCTGTTGAAAGGCGGCTCGCTGCTCGGCGTCGACCTCGCCCAGATTCCCCGCCGCGAGCCGGAGGCGTACCGGCGCGTGATGGCGCAGCTGTTTACCTGGCTCACTGAAAAGAAACTCGAGCCGGTGGTGGGCAAGGTGTTCGCATTCGATGATTTTCGTGATGCGTTCCGGACCATGCGGAACCGCACGGCGCTGGGGAAGATGGTGGTCAGGATCGGATAGCAAAGGGTTAGCGTGCCGCCTCGAATCCGGCGAGGGCGGCGGTCAGATTGGTGCCGAGAATATCCGAGAGATATCCGCCTTCCTGAACCAAGACCGTGGGAAGCCCCAGCCGCGCAACGGCCGCACCGATGCGGCGGAATCCATCGGTGGTCACGGCGAGGCCCGCGAGCGGGTCATGCTCCGACGCATCGAGACCGAGCGCCACGACCAGCGCACCCGGCGCAAAGGCACGGATCGTCTTCTCCGCTACGCCGAGCGCCTGCAGGTAGCCGTCATCGCCGGTGCCGATCGGCAAGGGAATGTTGAGATTGGCGCCAAGCCCCTGCCCCGCGCCGCGCTCGTGGGCATAGCCCCAGACGTACGGATAGTAGCAGGCTGGATCGGCATGGACGGAAACCGTGAGCACGTCGGGCCGTTCGTAGAAGATGCCCTGCGTGCCGTTGCCGTGATGGACGTCGACGTCGAGGATTGCCACGCGCTCATGCTTCAGCCGCAGATGGGCCGCCGCGACGGCGCTGTTGTTGAGAAAGCAAAAACCGCCGGCGAGGTCGCGATAGGCGTGATGACCGGGAGGACGGCAGAGCGCGTAGGCCGCGTCCTCGCCGTCCATCACCAGTTGTGCCGCCGTCGTCGCCACATCCGTCGCCGCACACGCCGCCGCCCAGGTGCCGGGTCCGATCGGACAGCCCGTATCGGCTGTATGCCAGCCGAGACGACCGACAATATGGGTCGGGTAGGTCGCGGCATGGCGGACCGGATGTATGTTGGCGATCATCTCGGGGCCTGAATCCCCAAGCGCCGTCCAGGCGTCCCAGGCCTCGGCGAGAAAACCGAGATATTCGGGACTGTGCACCCTGGCCCGGGGCCCCTGCCCGAACGCGACCGGGTCGACCAGATCGTGCTTGCCGGCCTTGAGCCCCGCCAGCAGCCGGTCGGCGCGTTCCGGTTGCTCGGTGGTTCGCTTGACCACGCCGCGAACCAGGAAGAATTGCGGGTCGTGACTTCGATGCAGTTCGGTATAGACGGCCTTCACGCGGATGCTCCGTGGGTCAAAACAAAATCCCAATGCACCAGCGTCGCACTAGATGGCTTCCGAGTCAGCCCCCGAGATCAGCCAAACCGGTTGTCATATCTGGTGATGGCAAGCTCAGCCGCATCGATGTCGGGTTTGCGACCCGACAGCAGATCCGCGAGCACGCGTCCCGAGCCGCACGCCATGGTCCAGCCGAGCGTGCCGTGACCGGTATTGAGATGGAGGTTGGCATAGCGGGTCGCGCCGATCACAGGCGGACCGTCGGGTGTCATCGGCCGCAACCCGCTCCAGAAGGTGGCCTTGCCCAGATGGCCGCCGCCCGGAAACAGGTCGGTCAGCGATTGATCGAGCGTCGCGCGTCGCGCCGGATGCAGCGTGTCGGAATAGCCCGACACTTCGGCGGTGCCGCCGACGCGGATGCGGTCGCCGAGCCGCGTGATCGCCACCTTGTAGCTCTCGTCCATCACCGTCGACACCGGCGCCGCATCGGGATCGGCAATCGGCACCGTGATCGAGTAGCCCTTGATCGGATAGACCGGGATCGAAATGCCCAGCGGCCTGAGCAGCCGCGGCGACCAACTGCCGAGCGCCATCACATAGGCGTCGGCCCGCAACACGCCCGCGCTGGTCGTGACGCCGGTGATCCGGGAGCCGTCGGCGACCAACCCCTCGATCGTGGTGCCGAGACGGAACTGGACGCCGAGCTTTTCGGCGTGAACCGCGAGCGCCTGGGTGAACATATGGCAGTCACCGGTCTCGTCCTGCGGCAGCCGCAGGCCGCCGACGATTGCGGGCTTTGCGGCGGCGAGCGCAGGCTCCGCGCCGATACAGCCATCGCGATCGAGCAGCTCGAACGGCACGCCGTACTGCTTCAGCACGGCGATATCGCTGGCCGTGCCGTCGAGCTGGGCCCGGGTGCGGAACAGCTGAAGCGTGCCCTGGCTGCGCTCGTCGTATTTGATCGCGATCTCCGTGCGCAGCGCGCGCAGGCAATCGCGGCTGTATTCGGCGATCGGGATCATGCGGCTCTTGTTGATCGCATAGCGCTCCGATGTGCAGTTGCGCAGCAGCTTGAGCAGCCACAGCCACATCACGGGATCGAACTTCGGCCGGATCACCAGCGGACCATGCTTCATCAACAGCCACTTGATCGCCTTGACCGGCACGCCGGGGCCGGCCCACGGCGACGCGTAGCCGGGCGACACCTCGCCGGCGTTGGCGAAGCTGGTCTCGAGCCCGGGCTCCGCCTGGCGGTCGACCACGGTGACCTCGTGTCCGGCCTTGGCAAGATAATAGGCTGATGTCACGCCGATGACGCCGCCGCCCAGAACCAGAACCTTCACGATCGTCTATGCTCCCGCCGCAGCCGTCGTTCCACCGTTACGAAAATGTCCGCTGCGGTCCAGGGCTTTGCAAACTTCAGGCCACCCGCTTGATTGCATCGCCCAGGATCGCCGCAATATCGTCGATGTGACTGCGCTCGACGATCAGCGGCGGCGACATTGCGAGGGAATCGCCCGAGTTGCGAAGCACGAGGCCGCGGTTGAAGCAGTCGACCATGACGTCGTAGCCGCGTGCTCCCACGGCATCCGGCCGCGACGACAGCTCGACACCCGCAACCAGCCCAATGGCGCGGACGTCGATCACGTTCGGCAGCCCGCGCAGCGAATGCATGGCATCCTGCCAGTAGTCGGTGAGCTCGGCGCCGCGCGTGAGCAGCCCCTCTTTCTGGTAGATCTCCAGCGTCGCGATGCCGGCGGCGCAGGCCACCGGATGCGCGGAATAGGTATAACCGTGGAACAGCTCGATCTGGCTGGCCGGCCCGGTCATCAGCGTGTCGTGGACCTTGCGGCTCGCAAACACCGCGCCCATCGGAACCACGCCGTTGGTGATCCCCTTGGCGGAGGTGATGAGATCGGGCGTGACGCCGAAATAGTTGGTGGCAAAGGGCGCGCCAAGCCGGCCGAACCCGGTGATCACCTCATCGAAAATCAACAGGATGCCGTGCTTGTCGCACAGCGCGCGCAGACGCTGCAGATAACCCTGCGGCGGGATCAGCACGCCGGTCGAACCGGCGACCGGCTCAATGATGACAGCCGCGATGGTTTCAGCGCCATGCAGCGCGACCAGACGCTCGACGTCGTCGGCAAGTTCCGCGCCGTGCGCGGGCTGGCCCCTGGAGAAGGCATTGCGCTCGAGATCATGGGTATGGCGCAGATGATCGACGCCCGGAAGATGCGTTGCGAAGGCCCTGCGGTTGTTGACCATGCCGCCGACCGACATGCCGCCGAAACCGACGCCATGGTAGCCGCGCTCGCGGCCGATGAAACGGGTGCGCGTCGCCTGCCCGGCCGCGCGATGATAGGCGAGTGCGATCTTGAGCGCGGTATCGACCGACTCTGAGCCGGAATTGGTGAAGAAGATGCGGTCCAGCCCGGCGGGCGCGACCGCCGCCAGCTTCTCGGCAAAATCGAACGCCAAGGGATGCCCGATCTGGAACGACGGCGCATAGTCCAGCGTCGTGAGCTGGCGATGAACCGCGTCCGCGATCTCGCGCCGGCCGTGACCGGCATTGACGCACCACAATCCCGCCGATGCGTCGATCGCCTTTCGGCCATCGACTGTCGTGTAGTACATGCCTTCGGCGGAGGCGATCAGGCGGGGCTCGGCCTTGAACTGCCGGTTTGCCGTGAACGGCATCCAGAATGCGTCGAGACTTGCGGTGTTTGGGATCTGATGAATGGTCACGGGCGACTCCCTCTGCGGCTGGCCGCATCGGGCCATGTTCATGAAAATGCAGCAAGGCCTTTTCTGCTACCGCTCAAGTAATTGATTTTACTACGCTGCGATGATAATATTCACTCGATCCGCAACACCCTCAACAGCCAAATCACAACCATTGGGACGACGATGAGCATTGATGTCGGCGAGCGGCTTCGTTTCGTCCGCGACCGCAACAAACTATCGCAGCGCGAGCTGGCCAAGCGTTCCGGGGTGACCAACTCGACGATTTCGCTGATCGAATCCAACCAGATGAATCCCTCGGTCGGCGCGCTCAAGCGCATTCTCGATGGCATACCGATGGGAATGGCGGAATTCTTCGCCCTCGAACCCGACCGGCCGCGCAAGGCGTTTTACCGTTCCGACGAGCTCAGCGAGATCGGAAAAGGCCAGATCTCCTTTCTCCAGGTCGGCGACAATCTGTTCGGCCGCGCGCTCCAGATCCTGAAGGAGCGTTACGAACCGGGTGGCGACACCGGGCGTATCCCGCTGGTGCACGACGGCGAGGAAGGCGGCATCATTCTGAGCGGCCGGCTCGAGGTGACCGTGGATAGCGAACGCCGCATCCTCGGACCCGGCGACGCCTATTATTTCGAAAGCCGCCGGCCGCATCGCTTCCGCTGCGTCGGCGGCAAACCCTGCGAACTGATCAGCGCCTGCACGCCGCCGACGTTCTGATGGGCAAGTGGAAAATCCCACAGCGTCATTGCGAGCGAAGCGACGCAATCCAGCTTTCTCCCCGTTGCAGAAAGCTGGATTGCTTCGTCGCAAGAGCTCCTCGCAATGACGTTGATGGGTCGGTCAGTTCCATTTGACCGCGGCAGTGGTCACCGCCGGCGGCACCACATACTCGATCTGCACCTTCTTGCGTTCTGCATCCCTGCGGGCCTGCAACCAGCCCGGGAACCACATCGCGATCGCGGGGAAGATCAGCACCAGCACCACGCAGAGAACCTGGATCACCATGAAGTCCGCCATGCCGCGATAGATCAACCGCAGATTCCATTCCCTCACGACCTGTTTGAGATAGTAGGCCGACATGGCGACCGGCGGTGACAGGAAGGCTGTCTGCAGAACCACGGCGACGATGCAGCCGAACCACACCATGTCGTAGCCGAGCCCCTTGGCCACAGGCGCCAGCATCGGCATGAAGATGAACACGATCGCCGGCCATTCGAACGGCCAGCCGAGCAGGAATATCAGGGTCAGCAGCAGCGTCATCGTGCCCCAGGCCGGCAGCGGCGAGGCCAGCAAGGCATTGGTCATCCAGCTCGCCGTGCCGAGCCAGGCGAACACCGCTCCGAACACGTTGGAGGCGACGGCGAGCAGCAGCACCATGCTGGTGGTCGCCATCGTGCTGTAACAGGCTTGCAGCAAGCCGCTCCATGTGAAGCGACCGTAGAGGATGACCAGAATGATGGCGCCGAGCGCGCCGAGCGCGGCGGCCTCCGCGGCGGTCGTGATGCCGGCAAGGATCGCACCCAGCGTAACGACGGTCAGCACCGTCACCGGAACGAGGCCCACCAGACACTCCCACAGCACGATCCTTATCGATTCCGGCCGCTCCTCCAGCGGCACCGGCGGTCCGAGCTTCGGATTGAAATGGCAACGGATCAGGGTGTAGCCGATGAACATCGCCGACAGCAGAAAACCCGGGCCAAATGCGGCCGCGTACAGGTCGATGATCGAGATGTCGAGCACCGGCGCCATCACCACCAGCATCACTGACGGCGGAATCAGGATGCCTAGTGTGCCACCCGCCGCGATCGAGCCCGCCGACATCCGCACATCGTAGCCGGCCCGGATCATCATCGGTCCGGCCATGATGCCGAGCAGCGTCACGGTCGCGCCCACGGTTCCGGCCGCGATGCCAAACAGCGTCGCGGTGAGGATGACAACGACGTAGAGAGCGCCTTTCAGCGGCGCGAACAGGTCGCGGAACGCCTTGAACAGCCGCTCCATGAGGCCGGCCTGGTCGCAGATGAAGCCCATCAGGATGAACATCGGCACCGCGACCAGTTCATCCTGCTTCATGATGCCGATGGTCTGCAGGTAAGCGAGGCTGAGCACCCGCGGCCCCATGCCGATGTAGCCGAACACGCCGGCAAGAAACAAAAGCGTGAAGCTGATCGGCAGGCCGATGAAGATCGCCCCCAGCATCACCAGCAGCATGAACAGCCCAAGCAGCTCGAGTCCGGTCATATCTCGATCTTTTCCTTGTGCTCGAACTCACGCCCGAACTGAATCTGATACCAGCACTTCAATACTTCCGAGACGCCCTGGATCATCAGCAGGACGGCCGCCAGCGGGATGGTGGCCCGGAATGGCCACATGATCACGCGCCACACGCTTTCCTGCGACCTCTCGCCGGTGTCCCAGGAATGCATTGCGGCGTCGTAGCTGACCACCATGAAGGTGATCATGACCGGGTAGAACAGCAGGACGTATGAGATCATGTCGATGATCCCCTTGGTGCGCTCCGAAAAATTCTCCCAGTAAATATCGGTACGGACGTGCGCGCCCTTGTAGAGCGCATATCCGCAGCCGAGCATGAAGGCCGCGCCGTTGGCCATGAAGCTCGACTCGTAAACCCAGGCGGTCGGGGCATTGAACCCGTAGCGCATCACGACCTCGTAGGTGATCGTCACCACGAGGAACAGCATCGTCAGCGAGATGAGTTTGCCGGTAACGTCCGAGAACCGGTCGATGGCCCGAATGATCGTGTAGAAGGCGTGTGGAAATTCTCTTCCCACGCCGGCAGGATGCGAGGCTCCGCCGTCAATCGACATGAATGATCCCCCCGATCATGAGGCGAATACAAAGAATCGCATCATGATCTCATCTCTCGGTTGAGCGTGATCTTTTCGGAAAGCCGGTTCCCACTTTTCCGGATCATGCCCCTGGAAAGCAACTGGCGCCTTTCAATGACGCCAGTTGCGCGCGCGAAAGCGGATCACTTCTTCTGCAGATAGACCTTGTCTTTCCAGTAGTACTCGCCGGCGAAATTATAGGGCGGGAACCAGGAAAGCTTGAACGGAACGATTTTCTCGGCGTAGGCCTTCTGACTCTCCATCGCCTTCTTGTAGAAGGGGTTCTTGGCGGCGTACTCGGCCTGGATCTTCTCCCACTCGTCGAGGAAGTTCTTCAGGATCTCGTCCGGCGTGCGATGCATCTGGACGCCCGCCTTTATAAGGTCCTGGCAGGCCTGCGCGGTCTCGCGGTTGAACGCGAAATTGCGCTGCGTCGTGGCATAGACGCTGGCAACCTTGACGATCTCCTGCAGGTCCGGCGTCAGCTTCTTCCAGACGTCGCCGTTGATCATCAACTGCCCCCCGGTCACGGGCTCGTGCATGCCAGGGGTGTAGTAGTGCTTCGCGACCTGGTGCAGACCGAGCTTCTTGTCTTCCTCGCAGTTGATCCATTCGGCGCCTTCGATCACGCCGCGCTCCATCGCCGGAACGATCTCGCCGCCAGGAATGGTCACGACCGACACGCCAAGCCGGCCGTAGGTTTCCGCGCCGATGCCGTAGATGCGATATTTCAGGCCCTTGAGGTCGGCGAGGCTGTTGATCTCCTTCTTGAACCAGCCCATGCCCTGCGGGTAGTCGGTCGGAATCGGGAAGCCGACGACGTTGAGCTTGAGGACGTCGCGATAGAATTCTTCCAGCAGGGCCATGCCGCCGCCGTCATAGTACCAGGCCCAGTAGTCGCTTCCGTCCATGCCGAACAGCGGACCGTGCGACATCGGGATCGTCGCGGTGTTGCGACCGAGAATGTAGCCGAACGGCGCCATTCCGACGTCGAGGACGTTTTTCGATGTGGCGTCGAATACCTCGAACGGCGGAACGATCGCGCCGGCGGGGAGCGTCTCGATCTTGAGGCGGCCGCCCGACATCTTTTCGACGGACTCGGCCCAGAGCTTGAAGATGAGATGGAAATTCGATGACGCGGGGTGCGTCGATTGCCCCTTTAATAATAGGGGTTTTGGCGCCTGAGCCTGCACTGGCTGGGTAAAGGCGGCGACGAGTCCGAGGGCCGCAGCCACGACAATAGTTGACGTGTACTTGAGCATTTCATTCCCTCCGTTGGATAGCATCCTCCTTGATTGATGTTTTCTTGATTTTATGAAGGGAGTTTCGAGCCGGATGTTAGCGCTGTCAAGGCGATCTCGATCGGCAAGCATGGCCGAGCCGAAATATATCCGGCGCGGCAACACGGCTTCGCACTTGCGGTAAATCGGCAAGGCGCGGAACCTGACCAAGTCCGGACACATCCACAGGTGGTATTTGGACGACCGCGACGCGGCGACCAATCACGCGTACAATCCCGCAACGATCGGCATCCGCGCCGCGCGGATCGCCGGAAATAATCCGCCGACCAATCCGACGACCAGCGCCAGCGCAACGCCCTCGGCGATCAGCCATCCCGAGAGCTTGAAGTCGAATACCACCTGGGTAAAGTTTCCGCCCAGCGTCGAGGCCGTGACGCCGTCGAAGATCAGATAGGTCGCCGCAGCGCCGAGCAGCCCGCCGATCGCCGCCAGCGACAGCGATTCCGCCAGCGTGCCGACAAAGGCCGGAAAGCCCCCAAAGCCGATGGCTCGCAGCGTTGCGATTTCCGTCGCGCGGGCTGCCACGGAAGAATACATGGTGTTGAGCGCGCCGGCGAGCGCGCCGAGCGCCATCGCGATCGCCAGTGGCCAGCCCAGCTTCTGGATCAAATCGGAGGTCTGCGACGCCTGTTCGGCAAAGTAGGCGGCCTCGGATTTGACGTCGAGCTTCAAGCGCGGATCGTTGTCGCTGTAGCTCTTGAGCTCGCTCAGCGCGGCCGGCCCAGTGAGACGCGCGCGGACGGTCTGCACCACGTTGTTGCGGTTGAACAGGCTCTGCACCACCGGCAGGTCCGCCCAGATCTCGGATTCGAACACGCTGCCACCGGCTTCGAACACCCCGACCACGGTCCAGCGTGTCGCGCCGAACGCGACCGTGCTGCCGAGCTCGAAACCTTCGAATTCCCGCAGCAGCGCCTTGCCGACCACTACCTCGTTGCTGCCGCGGCCGAACATGCGGCCGGATGTGATGGCAACGCCCTTGCGCAGCGTCGCGCCCTGTTCGCCGATCCCGCGCAGCGGCAGGTTGGCCTTCGTCTTCGTCGAACGTTTGACGCCGTCGACGACGAGATACAATTCGGGCGAGATCAGCGGCTTGCCGTCGCTGCCACGCGCGATGCCCGGCCCGTCCTCGATCAGGCGCACCTGGTCGCGGCTCACCGTGCTGTTGATCTCCGCCTGCGAGCCCGCCCGCAGCACGATGGCGATGTCATCGGCGCCCGATCCGGCAATGGTGCGCTGGAACCCATTGGCCATCGCGAGGAAGGCGAGCAGCACGATCACCACCAGCGCAACCGCGATCACCGTCGACAGCGACAGCCAGCGTCGCTGCCCCATGCTCCTGAGATTGATCGAGGTGACCGCCATGACCTGCAGCAAAAGCGAACGCATGATTATCCCCGTCCGAGCGCGGTTGCGATTTTGAGCCGCATGGCATTGAGCGCCGGAATGATCCCGGTGATCAGGCCGAGCGCGACCATCAGCGCTATTCCCTGCAGCGCGATGGTGGGCGACACAGCAAAGGCCGGTGCGATACCGGACAGGCTGCTGCGCATCGCCATCGCGATCAGCGCCGCAATCCCCAGCCCCGGCAAGCCGCCGAGCAACGCCAGCAGCACCGATTCACCCAGCACCATGCGCAGAATTCGCCCGCCCGAGAATCCGAGCGTCTTCAGCACGCCGATCTCCCTCGTGCGTTCGCGGATCGAGAGCGCCATGGTGTTGCCGACGATCATCAGGATGGTGACGAAGGCGGCGCCGACCACCAGGAACACGATCAGGGCGATGTTGCCGAACTGCGCCGCGAACGCCTTGCCGAAGGCCTTTTCGGTGTCGGTCGAGGTTTCCGCGGTGGAATTGGCGAACATCGCATCGATGGCCTTTGCGACGCGGTCGTTGTTCTCGGGCGAATTGGTCTGGAGAATCATCCAGCCGATGGTGTCCTTGCCGAACGAGCGGGTCTCGTCGAAATAGGCGTACTGAAACAGCAGGAAGTTGGTGTCGACGTGCTCCGCCTTGCCCTTGATGATGCCGGCGATGGTGAGGTCCCAGGTATGCCCGCCGCTGCGCCGGCTGAAGATGTTGCTCGAAACCGGAATGCGGTCTCCGACCTTCCAGCCCCATTTCCTTGCCAGCGCTTCACCGACCACCGCGCTGCCGCGGTCACGGACGAAGGCCTGAAGCTGCTCGGGCGGAACCTCGAACTCGCTGCGATAGACATCGAAATAGGTCACGGGCTCGATCGCCAGTGTCATCAGGAAATTCTTCGGGTCCTGATAGTATCCGCCGAACCAGTTGGCGTGGGTCACCTGCCGCACCCCGTCCAGCGCGCGCACGCGATTGAAATAGGCAATCGGGAGCGGCTGGGTGAAGTTGATCTTGTTGACGGTGATGAGCCGATCGGCGGCGGCGCGATCCTCCCCTGCCGTGAAGGCGCGGTAGAATCCGGCGAGCACGCCGAAGATCATGAACGCGATCAGGATCGATACGATCATCAGTATCGCGCGCAGCTTGCGGCGGAACAGGTTCTTCCGTACCAGGTCGAAGTCGTTCACGCCGCAAGCTCCTGTTCGACGAACTGGCCCTTGTCGAGATGCAGCGTCCGCTGCGCATAGCGCGCCGCCGCGGGATCGTGCGTGACCATCACGATGGTCTTGCCGAGCTCCTTGTTGAGCAGCTGCAGGATCGAGAGAATTTCGTCGGCGGAGTGACGGTCGAGGTCACCGGTCGGTTCGTCGCAGAGCAGCAGGTTCGGATCCGACACGATGGCGCGCGCGATGGCGACGCGCTGCTGCTGGCCGCCCGACATTTCGCGCGGATGGTGTTTGACCCGATCGGCGAGACCAACCACCGACAGCGCGGTGTGGACGCGTTCCGCCCGCTCCTTCTTGCGCAGATTCGTCAGCAACAGGGGAAGTTCGACGTTTTGCGCAGCCGTCAGCATCGGCATCAAATTGTAGAACTGGAAAATGAAGCCGATGTTGGCCGCGCGCCAGCTCGCCAACCGGCCCTCGGACATGCCGTCGATGCGGCTGTCGGCGATGCGCACCTCGCCTGCATCGGCGCGATCGATTCCGCCGAGCAGATTGAGCAGGGTGGTCTTGCCCGAGCCGGACGGCCCCATCACCGCGACGAAATCGCCGCGCGGTATCACCAGGTCGAGATGATCGAAGATCGCAATCGTCTCCTTGCCTTTGACGAAGCGCTTGCTCACGCCAACGAGACTCACCATCGGATTTTCTGACGCCACTTGTCTTCTCCCTGTCGAATTCAGTTGGCGGAAGCGGTCGCATTCGGCGGCAGCGCGCCGGCGTTCGCGTCGCGTATGAACGTCACCTTCACCGCCATATCGGGCAGGATGCGCGGATCCTTCTGCTCGAACCGGATACGAACCTTGACGGTCGCCTTCTCGCGATTGGCCGTCGGCACGATGGCGATCACGGACGCCGGTATCGACCAGTCCGGATAGGCATCGAGCACGGCGTTGACCTTGCCGCCGGCAACGACACGTCCGATGAACGCCTCGTTGACGTCGACCTCGACCTCGATGGAATCCATGTCCACGATGGTGCAGATGCCGGTCCGCGTGAAACCGCCGACCGACATCGGCGAGATCATTTCTCCCGGTTGCGCGCTGCGGTCGACCACGACGCCGCTGAAGGGCGCACGTATCCTGTACTTGCCGAGCACCGAGGCGCTGCGCTCGGCGTCGAGTCTTGCGCTGTCACGCTGCGATTGCGCCTGGCGCAGCTGCGCGGTCAACACGCCAACGCGTGCCTGGGCCTTGGTATGATCGGCATCCGTCGCATAATTCTTCTGCGCCAACGTCTGAACCCGCGAAAGAATCAGGGTAGCGTCCTTCAGGTCGGCGGTAACAGCGCCGATCGCAGCATCCGCCGCTTCGACGCGTGAGCGGGCCAGCGCCAGATCCGATTCGGCGAGCACACTGTCGAGCCGCGCTACCACCTGCCCCTCGGTGACGGTCATGCCCTCCTCGATCAGCACTTCCATTACCTTGCCGGTGATCTCGGCGGCAACCGTCGCCTTGCGGCGTGCGACCACGTAGCCGGACGCGGCCAGCGCTCCGGTGTCCTTCTTCACCATGTCCTGCTGCGGCGGCTGCGGAGAGGCCGTTACCGCCGGCTGCGCGACAGTGGGTTCGGCGCCGCGCAGGCCGCGAAATTCGGGCAAGCCGAACACCACCACCGCGGCTACTGCAATGACCGCGACGCCTGCGACTGCCCCCAGCAGCCAACGCGACCGGCCGCCTGACACGGGCGCTGCCACGCTCGCGCTTCGGTCGATCGCAAGCGACTTCAGCAATTTGGTCTTTTCTTCCGTCATTGCCTCGATGATCCCGGCAGCTCGTAACGCTGGCCCTGGCGGGCCCTGCGTGACGGGTTGCCCCGCGCGCCCACGATGTCCTTTTCACATTTCGTAAACGTGTCGCGCCACACTTCTAAGACGCTCATCCTCCCGGCAAACCGACAGATGGGGTCATGAAAATCGAGTTCGGCGCTAACCGGCGCGTAAGATTCGAACGAAAACTGCAGGGAATTTCCGGCCTAATAGGGGCGGAAGCTATTTGCTCCTCGGTCCGGCCACCACCGAAAACCAGTCGGCCGGCTTCGCCAAGGCCGAGGGTGGCAGAGCGGGCTGACACCATACCCATATACCTTTTCTTCGCATATTCGTCAATATGCGGAGGGCTGGACCAGCAATCAGGTAGTCATTTGTCCTTGGAATGCCTCAGATCGGATAGTGCTGCGGGCCGGTCTCGATCGTGATCCATCGCAGCTCGGTGAACTCGGCGATGCCCGCCTTGCCGCCGAAGCGGCCGTAGCCGGACGCTTTCACGCCGCCGAACGGCATCTGGGCCTCGTCGTGCACGGTCGGTCCGTTGACGTGGCAAATGCCGGACTCGATTCGCTTGGCGACATCGAGCGCCCGCGCGATGTCGCGGCCGAACACCGAGGCCGACAGGCCGTATTCGGTATCGTTGGCGACCCGCACCGCCTCTTCGACGCCGTTGACGCGGACGATGGAGACGACAGGGCCGAACGACTCCTCGTTATAGATCCGCATGGTCGAGGTGACATGATCGACCACCGTCGCCGACATCAGCGTGCCGTCGACCTTGCCACCGGCGACGACGCGGGCGCCCTTCCCGATCGCATCCTGGATCAAGCCCTGAATCCGGTTGGCGGCCTCGACGCCGATCAGGGAGCCCAGCGGGGTATTGCCCTTGCGCGGATCACCGGCCACCAGCGTTTCCGCCTTGGTGGCCAGTTTGGCGACAAAGGCATCGGCGACCTTGTTGTCGACCACGATGCGTTCGGTCGACATGCAGATCTGTCCCTGGTTCATGAAAGCGCCGAACGCGGCGGCCGCAACGGCGGCATCGAGGTCGGCATCATCAAGCACCAGCAGTGGCGCCTTGCCGCCGAGTTCGAGCAGCGCCGGCTTCAGATACTTCGCGGCGGTCTGCGCGATGATGTGCCCGACCCGCGTCGAACCGGTAAAATTGATACGGCGTACGGCGGGATGGGAAATCAGCGCATCGATCAGGACAGGCGCGTCTTCCAGCGCATTGGTGATGACGTTGAGGACGCCCGGCGGCAGGCCGGCTTCGCGCAGACATTCCGCGATCAGCCGGTGCGTGCCGGGACAGATTTCGGACGCCTTGAGTACGACGGTATTGCCACAGGCCAGCGGCAACGCGATCGCACGCACACCGAGGATGACAGGCGCGTTCCACGGCGCGATGCTGAGCACGACGCCGGCGGGCTGGCGGATCGCCATCGCGATACATCCGGGCTTGTCGGAGGGAATCACCTCGCCGGAAATCTGCGTCGTCATCGAGGCCGCTTCACGCAGCATGCCGGCGGCGAGATGGACGTTGAACCCGGCCCAACCGGCGGTGGAGCCGGTTTCCGCGGCCATCAATTCGATGAATTGCGGCGTCTTGCTCGCCAGTACGTCGGCGGCCTTGAGCAGAATCATGCGGCGCGCGCTCGGGCCGGTCGCCGACCATGCCGGAAACGCCGCCGCGGCGGCATCGGCCGCGCGCTTGACGTCGGCAATCTTCGCCGCCGCCGCGCGGGTGGCGACCTCGCCCGTCATCGGGTTGAGGCGTTCGAAGGTGACGCCGTCGATCGCCTCGACATCCTGGTTTTCAAGCAACAGATTGATCTTGTTCATTGCGATTTTCCCTCCATGATTTTCTGGCTTGGCGCCGGTTTCGATTCCGCCCAGATAAGCCCGCCGCACCGCGGGGTCGGACTGCAGCGCCTGCGCCGTGCCGCTGCCGACGATCTTGCCGTTTTCGATCAGATAGCCGCGATCGGCGAGTGCCAGACTTTCCCGGGCGTTCTGCTCGACCATCAACAAACCGACGCCGGTTTCGCGTACTTGCCGCAACGCTGAAAACAATTCGCGCACCAGCAGCGGCGACAGGCCGAGCGAGGGTTCGTCCAGCAGCAAGATGTCCGGATTCGACATCAGCGCGCGGCCGATCGCGACCATCTGCTGCTCGCCGCCACTCATGGTGCGAACCATCTGGCCCATCCGTTCGTTGAGACGGGGAAACAGCGACAGCACCTTCTTGCGACGCGCGGTCTCGCTGTCGCGCGCCCGTTTCGGATTGGCGCCCAGCAGCAGGTTTTCGGCGACGGTCAATTCGCCGAAAATGCCGCGTCCTTCCGGCACTGACGCCAGGCCCGCCTCGACGATCTCGTGCGCCGGCAGCCGCGAAATATCGCGGCCGGAAAGCGCGACGCGATTGCCCGGCAGGCTCGGCACGATGCCGGCGATGGCCTTCATCAAGGAGGTCTTGCCCGCACCGTTGGCGCCGAGGATGACGACGATCTCGCCGCGGTCGACGGTCAACGCCGCATCGCTCAAGGCGCGGTGCTGGCCATAGGCGACGCTGACGGCTGAAACCTCAAGCATCGGTCGATACCCCGAGATAGGCCTCGATGACGGCGGGATCGGCCAGCACCTCATCCGGGCGGCCCTCGGCGATGCGGCGGCCGCTGTTCATCACCACGCAGCGGTCGCAAAGCGAGCGGATCGCGTCCATCACGTGCTCGACCAGCAGGATCGACAGCCCCTCGTCCTTTAACGAGCGGATCAATTCGATGCCGATCAACAGTTCTGACGGGTTCAATCCCGCGAGCCATTCATCGAGCAGCAGCAGCCGCGGCTTCAGCGCCAGTGCCCGCGCCAGTTCCAGCCGCTTGCAATCGATGTAGGTCAGTCCGGATGCCGGGACCCCTGCCCGATCCGCCAGCCCGACACGCCGCAACAGCCGGTCGACGGAGTCGTCGACCTCGCCGCGCGACAGCGGCGGAGAATGGAAGGCAAGGCCGGCCTTGACGTTCTCGGCGCAGCTCATGCCGTTGAGGACACGGACCAGCTGGAACGTGCGCGCGAGCCCGAGGCGCGCGATGCGATGGGCCGGCATGCCCGCGATAGCCTGCCCGGCAAACCGGACGCTGCCGGAGTCCGGACGCAGCACGCCCGAAATCAGATTGAGCGCCGTGGTCTTGCCGGAGCCGTTGGGACCGAGCAGGCCGACAATCTGGCCGGGCTGCACCGCAAGGTCGACGGCGTTAACCGCGACAAGCCCGCCGAAGGCGCGGGTCAATCCCGAGACCTCGAGCACGGGTGCGGAAGACGCGGCCGTCATGTCTGCACCTGTGGCGCGACCGGCGGTTCGGACTTCCGCCGGCTGACGCGCTCCCACAATCCGGTCACGCCTTGGGGCAGCGCATAGACGATCAGCAGGAACACGATGCCGATGATCAGGGTCGAGGTCGAGGGAAAGCGCGCCGACAGAAACTCGAACAACAGCGTCAGCGGGATCGCACCGACCGCCGGCCCCCACAGCCGGTGCGCGCCACCGAGCAGCGCCATGATCACGACCTGGAACGAGATCGTCGGGTTGAACGCGATCGAGGGCTCGATGTAGGTCCAGCGCGGCGCCATGATCGCGCCGACCAGGGTGATGAAGACAGCGCTGATCGCAAACAGCGTCACTTTCGCAAGTGTGACATTGATCCCGCAATGTTTTGCCACGGTTTCGTCCTCGCCGATGATGCGCAGGGCAAAACCGAGGCGGGAGCGGGCGATCAGCCAGCCGATCGCGAACACCGCAACTGCTAAAGCGAGCAACTGCCAGTAGATGTCGTTCTGGGTGATATCGACGAATACGTAGCGGCCGAGGACCCGCGTCTTGTTGACCTCGTACCAGATCACGAGCTGGCGGACGAGTTCGGCCAGGCCGAAGGTGAAGATGACAAAATGCAGGCCGCTCAGCCGCAGCGTTGAAATGCCCACGATCATCGCCATCAGCGCGCCGATTGCAGTCGCGATCAGCAGCACCAGCGGCCATGCCAGCACCTCGCCGAGCACCGCCACGGTATAGGCGCCGACGCCGAAGAACGCCGTGGTCGCCAGCGACACGTAACGTGTCGGCCCGGAGAACAATCCCCATGCGGTGGCGAGCACCGTGAATTGCAGCAGGCTGATTGCGAGCGAAAGATAATAGGCATCGGCGTAGAACGGCAGCAGCGCCAGCACCACAAGGCCCGCGCCACCTGCGGCCAACGCTGCGATTTGCGTCGGGCTCATCGCTGCGCCCTTCCGAACAGGCCGGCCGGCTTGACCAGCAACACACCGAGAAACAGCGCGAAGTTCACCGCCAGCGTCAGTCCGGGATCGACGAAGGTCGCCACCAGGGATTCGCTGAGGCCGAGCGCCAGGCCCGCGACGAGGCAGCCGAGCAGATTGCCGACGCCGCCCATCACCACCACCATCAGCGCCTTCATGGTGAAGATGACGCCCGACGACGCGCTGAAGGTGAGGAACATGCTGACCAGCACGCCGGCCGCCGCCACCATCCCGCCGCCAAGCGCAAAAGCGAACGCCGATACCGAAGTGACGTCGATCGCCACCAGCCGCGCGGCCGAGGGATCGACCGCCACCGCGCGGATCGCGGTGCCGAACCGGGTGCGGGTCAGCGCCAGATACAGCGCAAGGCCGAACAGTACCGCGAGACCGAACGCGATCAGCCGGTTCAGCGCCAGGGTCTCGCCGAACACCGTGACGGGAATGGAGAGGAACGAATAGCTGAAATAAGCGCCGCCGAACATCGTCAGCATGATGCCCTGGACGATGAACATCATGCCGAAGGTGGCCAGCAGGCTGTCCACCTCGAGTGCGTCGCGCGTTGGCGCGCGGCGCACCAGCGGCGTGAGCAGTACGCGATACAGGATCATGCTCACGCCGAAGCCGATGGGAACGACGATCGCCAGCCCCAACAGCGGGTTCAATGCCCAACCGGTGAACAACCAGTAGGAAGCAAAGGACGCCGCGACGAGAAACTCGCCGTAGGACAGGTTCATGATGCGCGCCACGCCATATTGCAGGGTCAGCCCCATGGCGATCAGCGCATACATGCCCCCGAGCATCAGCCCGGTGAAGATGGCGTTGGTCATTCCCTTAAGTTTGCCGCAGTGAGCTGGAGATCACTGCGCCTTCCATGCCGGCTTGGGAACGATCGGGGTCCGCGCGCCTTCATTGGTGGCCGGGCCGACGCCGTAGAACTCGCCGCCCTGCCATTGTCCGACCCACCAGTATTTGGTCGGCAGGTTGTTCTCCAGTTTGATCTTGCCGATGATGGTGTCGAAGGTTCCGGTCTGCAGATCCTTGATGACCGCGGCGCGGTCGATCTTGCCGACGCGTTCGATCGCCTGCTGCAGCATCTGCAGGCTGGCATAGGTCACGGAACTCGCCCAGCGATCCGGCTCGGCGCCGTTCGCGGACGACGCCTTGTGGCGCGCCAGATAATCCTTGATCGCGGGGCTGTCGCCGTTCCATCCGCCGATCCCCATCACGCCTTCGGTGTTGGCGCCGAACTTGCCCTTGTAGAGCGGAAACGCGGTGCCGACGCCGGTGTAGAAGATCTTGGGATTGAAACCGGCGATCCTCGCCTGTTCGGTGAGCCCGAGCGTATCCGGCGGATAGCTGAAGGCGATGAATACGTCGGGGTTGAGCGCCTTGGCCTCGTTGACCAGCGGGCTGAGATCCTGGGTACCGACCGGATAGGTCTTGTCATAGGCCAGCTTGAAATTGGCTTTGGCGAGCGCGGGCCGCGCCGCGGCCGAAAGGTCGATGCCGAAACCGTCGGCGACGCTGACCATGGCAACGGTGTCGCCGATCTTGCCCTCGGTACGCAACTTGACCAGCAGTTCGACCAGCGTATTGGCCGCGCCGGCGCCGGTACCGAGCAGCCAGAAGCTGTTGGGCCAGCGCTTTGCGAGCTCAGGCGCACGATCCGAGACCGCTGTGGACGCCAGATGCGGATAGCCGGCCTTGTTCAGGATCGGACCGACCGCGAGATTGAGGCCGGTGCCCCAGGGCGGCAGGATGAAATCGACCTTGTCCTGGGTGATCAGCCGGTCGAGCGCCTTGGCTGCTTCTTCCGCGCTGGAGCGATCGTCGTACTGCACGACCTCGATCGGCACGCGCTTGTCTCCGAGCTTGAGACCACCCGCGGCATTTACTTCCTTCACCCACATTTCATAGTTGGGCAGCGTCGTCACCGCGGCGCCGCCGGCGTTTGGCCCTGTGCGCGACAGCGCGTAGCCGATCTTGACCGAACTCTGCGCCAGAGCCGGCTCGACTGCCGAAAAACTGGCAACCCCGGCGATCGCGGCTAGCCCCGCTGCCAGGCGTGTGACTGATGAAACCATGTTCTCCTCCCAGAGCATTTTCGTCCGTCGCCTTATCGGCGTTCGACGCGAAGAGACTAGTCTGGTGGTTCTGACAAGGAATTGGACGTATCGGGGCAAAGATTGTACTATTTCGTCGATTTCCTCCCGATGTGAGCGACGGATTGTCTCAGGTCTACGGCGCGATGCCCACTTTCCGTCCGGCCGGCTACGTCGAGCAGGCGGGTTCGGCGCTGCATGCGGAAGCCTTTTCCGGCGGGCTCGCCCCCCGTCACTGGGTCGTTCAGCAGGATCATATCCGGCGCGCGCATCTGCTCGTGATCGAGACACGCAGCGGCTTCGCGGCCCTGCGCGGCACCGTCGTGAAGTTCGAGGGCCCCGCCGTGCTCTGGTTACCCGGCGAGGTCGAGGGTGACCTTCAGGTCGAGGCCGGAGCGCGAGGCTACTTCGTCGCCGTTTCCGAAGACTTGCTGACTCAAACCGTGGCCGGCAGCGCCGAGGCGCTGCACCTGCGGCGCACCACCGATCGCCTGGTGATGTTGAGCGGCGCGCAGCTCGATGGCGCGCTCGGCGCGGTCACCAACTCCTGCACCATGCTGGTGCGGGAGCTGCGCATGCCACAACGCGGCAGCATGACGATGATCGCATCCCATGTGCTGCAGCTTTGCCTGCATTTGTGGCGTTCGTCGGTCTCGGACGAATCCGGCAGCGACGATACGCTGCGCGGCGACGGACCGCGGCTGGTCGGAAATTTTCTGCAGCTGGTCGAACTGCATTACCGCGATAGCTGGCCGATCTCGCGCTATGCGGCGGCGCTTGGTGTCACCGAGGACAGGCTGCATGCGCACTGCAAGCGCGAAAAAGCTCGCAGCCCGCGCGCCATCGTCCATGAACGGCTGATTCACGAAGCCTGCACCCGCCTGCAGCAACTGGACCTGCCGGTCGAGCAGATCGGCTACGGCCTCGGGTTTCGGGATTCAGGCTATTTCAGCCGGTTCTTTCAGAAGCATCAGGGCATGCCGCCCGGCGCCTATCGGCGCCGCGCCAGGGCCGAACAGGCCAAGCGCGGGCCGTTTTATGCGGCATGGCCGTGATCACGCAGCCTGGCTGGCCACTTCGATTTCGCCACGCTCGATGGTGATGGTGGTGTCCGCAAAGGTTTCCAGCAATTTCGGATTCGATTCCGTGATCAGCAGGGTGATGTCGGCGTCTTGCGCGCGCAGGCGCCGCAGAGCCTCGGCGTAGCGCTGCGCCAGCACCGGTGCGAGACCCTGAAACGGTTCGTCCAGAATGACGAGCTTGGTGCCGAGCATCAGCGCGCGGCCGAGCGCGGCCATCTTGCCCTGCCCGCCCGACAGGGATCCGGCCGGACGGGCCTTGAGCGTGGCAAGCTCCGGCAACACGGTATAGGCGCGATCGAGCCGGCGTTTAGTTTCCGCAACGTCCAGCTTGCCGACGCGGGCGGGCAGCAGGATGTTTTCCTCGACGGTGAAGGCCGAAAACAACCGCCGGTCTTCCGGCGCATAGCCGATCCCCAGCCCCGGCCTTTGGTGCGGCGCGACCTTGCCGAGATCGGCACCGGCCAGCCTGACCTCACCCGTGGTGTCGGTGAATCCCATGGTGGTGCGCGCGATGGTGGTCTTGCCGGCGCCGTTGCGGCCGATCAGCGCCACCGTCGCGCCCGCGCGCAGGTCGAACGTCACGTTGCGCAACACGTGCACCCCGGCGATCCACACATTGACCTTGTTGAAACTGAGCATGCTTCAGATCCCGATCACTTGCTCGCGGACGACGGGATCGGCGAGCACCTCGGCCGGCGGCCCGCTCATCTGGATCTTGCCGGCGCTCCACACCGCGACCCGGTCGGCATAGCGGGTGACCATGTCCATGTCGTGTTCGACAAACACCGAGGTCACGCGCTGCTTGTCCAGCGCCGCCACCAGGATGTCCATGATCGCGAATTTTTCCGAGGAGGCCACCCCCGACGTCGGCTCGTCCATCAACAGCAGCCGCGGCTTCAACGCCAGCGCCACCGCGATATCGACCAGTTTCCGCTTGCCCTCGGGCAGCTCGCCGGCCCTGCGGTCGGCGACGTCGCGGATGCTGACGAGATCGAGCAAATTCTCCATCTCGGAACGCTCGGGCAGATCGTGCAGCGACCGCATCAAGGTGGTGCGCCCGCTGTGCCCGGCCGCCGCAATCAGCAGGTTCTCGATCACCGTGTGGTCCAGAAACAATTGCGGAATCTGAAAGGCGCGCGCGATGCCGAAGCGGGTGATGTCGCGCGGCCGGTGCGCCGTGATCTCCCGACCGAGAAACCGCACCGTGCCGGCCTGCGGCTTCAAGTATCCGGTCGCGATGTTGAGGAACGTGGTCTTGCCGGCGCCGTTCGGCCCGATGATGGCGAGTTTCTCGCCTTCGAGCACGTCGAGATCGACGCCATCGGCAGCGATCACGCCGCCAAAGCGGATCGCCAGTCCCCTGGCCTCGAGCAGCACCGTCGCGCTCATGACTCATCCCTCGCGGCGCGTTGACGCTTCCACAGGCCGATCAGGCCATCAGGCGCGAACAGGATGATGGCGATGAGCACGACGCCCAGGATCAATTGCCAGGAGTTGGCGAGCTGGGCCGACGCATAGAAGCGAACCAGTTCGAACACCGCCGATCCGGCGAAAGCTCCCATCGCATTGCCGACGCCGCCGAGAATGGCGATGAAGACGAACTCGCCCGACTTGGTCCAATAGGCGAATTCCGGCGTTGCGATCTGCTGGGCGACCGCGACCAGCACGCCGCCGATGCCGCCCAGCGCCGCGGAGACGACGTAGCCGATCAGCAGGATGCGGCGGGCGGAGACGCCGAGATATTCCAGCCGCGTCTCGTTGGACTTGATCGCGCGCAGCATGTTGCCGGTCGGGCTTTCCAGGAAACGTTGAACGGCGAAGGTGGCCGCGATGGCGATCGCCAGCGTCAGGTAGAGCAGGACGTACTGGAAGTTCTCGGGCGAAAACACCATGCCGAACACGGTCGGACGCGGCACGCGCATGCCGTCCGCCCCGTTGGTGAGATGAAACATCTTTTCCAGCAACGACCACAGCACCATCGAGAACGCGAGGTTCAGCATGCCGAAGAAGATCTCGCGGTAGCGGACCACGAAGAGTCCAACCAGCAGACCGAGAATGGTCGCGACCACCGTACCGACCACGAGATAGGCCACGAGATCGCCGACGCCGAGATACTTGCCCCAGAAGCCCGCGGTATAGGCGCCGGCGGCGAAGAACATGGCGTGCCCGAACGATACCTGCCCCGCCTGCAGCAGGATGATGATGCCGAGCACCACGATGCCCTTGGCCAGAATCAGCACCACCAGCGTGGCCATGCTCGGAATCAGGATTGGAATGACGCCGGCGGCAACGACCACCGCGGCCAGCGTCCAGGCGAGAGCGGGTGATCGGCCGGCCATCAGATCTTCCTGAGCTTGGTGGCGCCGAACAGGCCTTCGGGACGCACCAGCAGCACCGCCACCATGATCAGGTAGGGAACCAGCACCTCGAATTCCGGCTGCAGATAAATCACGAAGGCGCGCGCCATGCCGATGGCCAGCGCCGTGATCGCGGTGCCCTCGATCTGGCCGAGGCCGGCGGTGGCCGCGACCGCGAAGGACAGCACGATCATTTCGGTGCCCATGCCCGGCACCAGCGAAGTCGTCGGCGACGCCAGCGCGCCGCCGAGTGCTGCCAGGGTCGCGCCGATGATGAAGGTGATCAGATAGACTCGTTGCGCGTTGATACCGATGGCGGTTGCGGCCTCGCGGTCCTCCGTGACCGCCAGAATGACCGAACCCATCAAGGTCCGGCGCAGGAAATAGCGCAGCCCGAACAGCGCCAGCACGGCGACAACAGGCAGCACGATGACCTGATAGGACGTGTAGCTGACGCCGAAGATCGAGACGTTCGGCAGGAGTTTCAGCGGCTCGGCCGCATAGATCGGCTGTACGCCCCAGATCATTCGCTGCAGATTGTCCATGATCATGAAGACGGCGAAGGTGATCAGGAGCTGCAGCACCTCCTCGCGGCCATAAACCCGGCTCAGCAGCAGGCGTTCGATCAATCCTCCCGCCACGATGCCGATCACCAGTGAGGCCACCAGCAGCGCCGGATAGGTGAGCCACGGCGAAATCGGCGTCACCAGCAGGCTGAGCGTCGCCGCGAGGTAAGCGCCGAACGCGTACAGGCTGCCATGCGCGACATTGACGACGCGCAGCACGCCGAAGATCAGGCTGAGACCGACGGACACCAGGAACACCAGCGCCGCGTAAGACAGGCCATCGAGGCTGGCGAGAACGAAGAGCGTGGAATTCATCAGGACACGGAGTTTCGAGGTGAGATCGGGGACAGGCGAGCCGTGCCTGCCCCCGCACAATGCATCCTGCTTACTTGCCGTGCTGGAAGACGGGAACGTCCATCTTGGCAAAATCGGGCTTGAGGGTCTTCAGCCACTCGACCGATTTCTGGCCCGCCGGAGCGGTGATCTTGGCGGCGTCGAAGATCATCATGTTGTCGAGCACCATGTGGTCGAAGCCGTCGGCCTTCTTGCTGACGCCGACGAGCTGGGCTTCGAGGCCCTGATTGTCCTCCGCGCGAAGCTTGACCGGCCGCCCGAACCCGACGAACTCCAGATTGGGCGCGGCATCGACCACCTGTTCACGCGTCGGCCATTTTCCGCCGTTGGCCTTGATGGCCTTGTCATACGCTCCCTGCAGCGCCGCGAAAGCCTGCGCCATGTGGTAGACGGGATAGATCGGCCAGCGCCCGGTCTTGGCCTTGAACGCTTCGTTGAAGGCCTTGAACGCGGCGTCGCTCTTCTTCTCCGGGTGCATGAACCAGTGATCGCCCCGGGCGCCGATGATCAGGCCCTCGGGCAGATCCTTGCCGAGCCGTTGCACCGATGATTCGCCGATGGCGAGCACGAATGTCGACTGTTGCAGCAATCCGCGCTGACCGGCCTGCCGCACCAGGGTGTCGAGATCGCCGCCCCATGACGTCGTGAACACCACATCCGGGCGCAGCGCCATCAGGCGCGAAACCTCGGTCGAATAGTCAGGGGCGCCAAACTTCGGAAACAATTCGGCGACGACCTGCACGTCCGGTTTCATCTGCTTGAGCGCGGTCGAGAAGATCTCCCAGCTCTCGCGGCCCCACGCATAGTCCTGGTTGACCACGGCAATGGTCTTGAAATTGGGCTTGGTCTTCAGAAGATAGATCAGGACGGCCAGCATCTCCGGCGTGGCGTTGGCCTGGCTGCGGAAGCTGTAGCGATATTTCTTGGCCTCCAGGATCGAGGCGGCGCCGCAGTCCCACATGAAGTTCAGCATCTTGAGGTCTTCGGCGAGCGGCACCAGCTGGTTGCATGACCCCGACGAGATCGAGGCGAAGGTCGCATCGACCTTTTCGTCCTGCACCAGGCGCCGATAGTTCGAAACCAGCGCTTCACCGCCGGCACCTTCATCGACGAAGGAAAGCGCCACCGGCACCCCGCCGATCCCGCCCTTCTTGTTGATATCGGCAGCGATCATCTCGGCGGCGGCCTTGCCGGGCTCGCCGAACACGGCCGCCGGACCCGACAGGAACGTGGTGATGCCGATCTTCAGTTCCTTCGGCTTGTCCTGCGCCGTCGCCGGGGCGCCGAGGACGCCCAGCAGCAGCGAAACCCCTGCCAGCAATTTAAGTGTCTTGCCTGTCCGTTTCATTGTTCGTTCTCCCAACAGTTATGACGTCTTGTTATCGTTGAAGCCCCGCTCGAACCGGCGAAGCCTTAATCCTTGAGCTGCTCGCGGAATTATCCAGGGCTGCCCATCATCGGTGCCTACGCAGCTTCGCTCGCCAGCGCCGGCAGCTTCGGACGGCGTCGAATTCCCTCCTCCACGATCGCGGTGATTCGGGCGCGCTCCTCGCCAATCAGCGGCAGGCGGGGTGCGCGGCACCGGTCATTGGAACCGATGGCAATCGTTTCCGCGAGCTTGATGTTCTGCACCAGCCTGGCCGAGACATCGATATCCAGCATCGGCTTCATCCATCGATAGATCGCCCGAGCTTCCTCGAAGCGACCAGCCTTGTACAGTTGCCAGATAGCCACGTTTTCCCTGGGGAAGGCCAGCCCGACTCCGGCAACCCAGCCATTCGCTCCCATCGCGAAGCTTTCGAGGGCGAGATTATCCACGCCGGCAAAGATCCTGTACCGGTCCCCGAGCAGGTTGATGATGTCGGTGACCCGGCGAATATCGTCGGAGGATTCCTTCACCGCCACGAACAGCGGCTCGGCGGCCATCTCGGCGAGGATCGAAGGCGTGATATCGACGCCATAGGCCACCGGGTTATTGTAGATCATGACCGGCAGTCCGCCCGCGCGGGCGACCGCGGTATAGTGGGCGATGGTCTCGCGGGGATCGGATTTGTATGGCAGTCCCGGCAGCACCATGAAACCGGCCGCGCCCGCCGCGGCGCCACGCTCCGCCAGCCTTTGCGCTTCCCGGGTCGCGCCGTCCGAGATGGTCAGCAGCACTGGCCGATTGTCGGCCACCGACCGCGCCACGGCCAGGATGTCGAGCTTCTCGTCCTGGGTCAGCGTCGAGGCTTCGCCGAGCGAGCCGCAGACGACCAAGCCATCGATCCCGGCGTCGATGTTGAGCTGATAGCAACGGGCCATTTCGGCATGGTCGATGCTGCCATCCTCCCTGAATTTGGTCGTGACCGCCGGAAATATGCCTTCCCAATTCGCCGCTTTCGCCATGCTCGACGCTCCCATCGTTCGGCCGTTGCTATCATGGCGGCAGATTGGATACAATATCCAATCCTCTGTTTGACGAAGAACGACACCTCGACAAACCGTACAACCTGATGCAGACAGGCTGGAAATGCCGGCGCCAGACAAATGTTGGATCGAATCTTGAGCCCTTCCCGCAAGCAGCCGCTGTCCCGCCGCACCACCTCGACGACGGCGGCCGACGAGATTCGAAAGAAGATATTCGACGGCGAACTCAGGGACGGTCAGCCGATCCGGCAGGACATTCTGGCGGCTGAACTCGGCATCAGCCGAACGCCCATCCGCGAGGCGCTGGTTCAGCTCGAGGCCGAGGGTCTCGTTCGCAGCGAGCCTCACAAGGGCGCGGTTGTCGCCGGACTGTCGCCAACTGAAATTGAAGAGACCTTCGAATTGCGCGAATTGCTCGAACCGGTGCTTCTGAAGACGTCGGCGCCGCGCCTGACCGAGGATGATTTCGCGGAATTGACCAGCATCCTGAAAGAATATTCCGGAGAGTTGCGGACGCGGAACGTGCGGCGCTGGGGCGAACTCAATACGGCATTTCATGCCACGCTCTATGCCCGCGCCGACCGGCCACAGACCCAAGCCATGGTAGCGCGCCTGCTCAATTCATCGGATCGCTATACACGCCTGCAACTCGTCATGACCAAAGGCCTGCGCCGCGCCGAGGCCGAGCACGCCCTGATCGTGGATCATTGCCGCAAGGGCCAGTTCGACCAGGCGGTTGATCTGCTGCGCGCCCACATTCACCACGTCAAAACGGAATTGATGCGCTACGTGACAAAGGCGAACAAGCCAAGGGCCGGCGCCAGCCGGAAATGACGCTCCTTACTGCAGCTTGACGTTCGCCGCCTTGATCACATTGCCCCAGCGTTCCACCTCTTCCTGAAGGTACTTCGCGGTCTTTTCGATGGAGCCGCCGTACGTCTCCGCCGACAGCTTTCGAAGGCGTTCCTGCAACTCGGGCTGACGCAGCGCCTCGTTCACATCGGCATTGATCTTGGCCGTGATGTTCGGCGGTCCGCCGGCGGCGAACGGTACGACAATTTTGACGGCGCGATCCGGGTAGTCCTGCGCCTGCGCCGGATGCGTGGCGGAGAGCGCGATCGGCAACAGCAGCGTCGCCGCGGCGCGCGCATAGAAAATCCCTATACCCATCGATGTCTTCCAGTGTCGGCTGCAATGCTCGCAAAATGCCTTGGCCTGTTCACGTCTGTGAGGATACAACGCCGCGACAGATTTTTTCACGCAGAAGAACCAAGAACAAGGATCAGATCATGGCGCAGCCCCTTCTCCGTGTCGCGATCGTCGGAGGCGGCATCGGGGGGTTGTTCGCAGCCAAGGCGTTGACCGCCCGGGGAATCACCGTATCGGTGTACGAGCAGGCGCCCGCGATCGGAGAGATTGGCGCCGGCGTGTTCCTGACGCCGAACAGCGTGCGGCATTTGCACAGGATGGGACTGCAAGCGCCGGTAGAAAAATGGGGCGCGCGGCTCGGCCGGAACTCGCATTACTTCCGCCAGGACGGCGTGCCGATCGCACCGGTCCAGGTGACGGACGCCTCCGGCTGGAACGCGACCTTCGGCATGCACCGGGCCGACATCGTCGACCTGCTGGCCGCGGCCTTGCCACCGGGAACGGTGCGAGCCGGGCATCGCTGCAGCGGGTTCGAGCAGGACGGTGACACGGCCCGGGTGAAATTCGCCAACGGCGCATCGGTGGAAGCCGATATCGTCATCGCCGCGGACGGTATCCACTCCGAACTTCGGCCGCATGTATTTCCGCCGTCGCAGCCGGTGTTCCACGGTTCGGTCGCCTATCGCGGGCTGGTGCCGCATGAGCGACTTCCGGATTGGCCGACCGACCGCTGGCAGATGTGGCTCGGACCCGGGCGGCACTTCCTCACCTTTCCCCTGCGCGCCGGAAAACTGATCAACTACGTCGGCTTCGTGCCGACCGACGAGCAGATGAAGGAATCATGGTCGGCCCCCGGCGATCCCGACATGCTGCGGCGGGAATTCGCCGGCTGGGATCCGCGCATTCAAGAGCTGCTCGGCGAAGTCCGGCAGACGTTCCGCTGGGCGCTGTACGATCGCGAGCCGCTGCCGGGCTGGAGCAGGGGAAGACTGAGCCTGCTCGGCGATGCCGCACATCCGATGCTTCCGCATCTCGGACAAGGCGCCAATCAGTCGATCGAGGACGGGATGGCGCTGGCCATCATGCTGGGACGTGCCGACCGGGCGACGGCTCCCCTCGCCTTGCTGGCCTATGAGCGGCTCCGGCGCGAACGCGTCGCCGAGGTCCAACGCGGCGCGCGCGCCAGCGGCCTGCGCTACGATTCGGCATATTCGGATCTCGGCGTGAGAGACGCCGAGATCACCGCGCACGCCGAATTCCGCAAGCAGCTCTACAGTTACGATCTGGTTCCGGAGGCGGAGGCTGCAGCGGCGGCGCTATACGGATAAGATTGACCTGAAGACCTCAAACGATGGATATAGCGGTAACAAACGGCGATGACCACAACATCGCTCTCCTGGAGAACCACCCGATGACCCTGCCCTTTTCCAACGCGCGCACCGGCGGCAAGATCCTGGTCGACCAGCTTCTGATCCACGGCGCCGACATGGCCTTCTGCGTACCGGGCGAGAGCTATCTGGAAGTGCTGGATGCGTTGTTCGACGTGCGCGACCGCTTCAAGCTGGTCAACGCCCGCCACGAGGCCGGCGCCGCCAACATGGCCGAGGCCTATGGCAAGCTGACCGGCAAGCCCGGCATCTGCATGGTGACGCGCGGCCCCGGCGCGTGCCATGCGGCGGTCGGCGTCCACACCGCCTTCCAGGACTCGACGCCGATGATCATGCTGGTCGGCCAGGTCGGCCGCGACATGATGGATCGCGAGGCGTTTCAGGAAATCGATTATCGCCAGATGTTCGGCCCGGTCGCCAAATGGGCGGCGCAGATCGACGTCACCGCGCGGATTCCCGAATACATCGCGCGCGCCTTCCACATCGCGACCTCGGGCCGCCCGGGCCCTGTGGTGCTGGCGCTGCCGGAGGACATGCTGACCGAGGTGACGCAGTCCGGCGATGCAGTTCGTTATCATGCGACGCAACCGGCCCCCGCCGCGCAGGCCTTCCCCCAGATTCGCGAACTGCTCGAAGGCGCGAAGAAGCCGATGATCCTCGCCGGAGGTCCCGGCTGGAGCGACGCCGCTTGCGCCCAACTGAAAGTTTTTGCGGAGGCCAACGGCATTCCCGTCGCGACCTCGTTCCGCCGTCAGGATATCATGGACAACCGGTCGTCATGCTTCGCCGGCGACCTCGGCACCTCAGGGCCTCCCGCGCTGGTGCAACGCTTCAAGGAAGCCGACCTTTTGCTGGTGATCGGTGCACGCCTCGGCGAAATGACTACGCAGGGCTACAGCATTCTGTCGTCACCCAGGGCGCAGCCGAAACTGATTCATGTTCACGCCGACGCCAACGAACTCGGCAAGGTGTTTACGCCTGACATCGCCGTGCAGTCGTCCTCCGATAACTTCGTGGCAGGCCTTGCCGATGCCAGCTGGTTCGCCGCCGACCGCTGGAGCGGCTGGCGCACTACCGCCCGCACCGATTATCTCAACGCCGTCACGCCGGTTGAATGCACCCAAGACCTCGACGTCGCCGCCGCGATGCTCCAACTGGGCAAGCGGCTCGGCGACAACGCCATCGTCACGCTCGACGCCGGCAATCACACCGGCTGGCCGCAACGCTTTCTGACCTACGCCCGCCCGGGCCGCCAGATCGGGCCCACCAACGGCGCGATGGGCTATTCGGTGCCGGCGGCGGTTGCGGCATCGCTGGTCCATCCGGATCGCGTGGTGATCGGCTGCGTCGGCGATGGCGGCTTCATGATGAGCGGACAGGAGATCTCGACCGCCGTGCAGCACGGCGGCAAGCCGATCATCCTGCTGTTCAACAACAACATGTACGGCACCATCCGCATGCATCAGGAGCGCGAGCACCCCTCCCGCGTCGTCGGGACCGACCTCGTCAATCCCGATTTCGTGGCGATGGCGCAGGCGATGGGCGCGCATGCCGAGCGCGTCACGAAGTCAGCGGATTTTGCGCCGGCGCTGGAGCGCGCCATCAGCTCGGGGCGCGCGGCGCTGCTCGAACTATGCACCGATCCGGAGCAGATTTCGACGCGCACCACCATCACCAACCTGCGGGTGGCGGCCGAAAAGCGTCAAGCGCAAGGCGCGGCGAGCGAGTAACTTCAGGACGGAAAATCGGTCTGCTTGACCTGAATCCGATCCGCATGCAGCGACCAGTCGCAAAGCGACTGGGTTTCGCAGAATCTTTGCTTGGCCAGCTCGGTGGCGTGCCCCTCGCTTGCGGCGTCAACCTCCACGATGCTCTGGCAGATTTCGGCGTGCCGGCCGTTTTCGCCGAGCACGTCCTTCATGAATCGAACGACAAATCGCGACATGGAACCTTCCCCTCGCGCCCAGCGCCAAGACAGGTCCATATAGCTCTATCACAGGGAGATTGTTTGACCGGTATCAATAAGACGGCATCGGCCGCCCGGAGGGTCTAGGCGCCGGCCGACGGCAGGCTGGCAGCCGCAATGGCGACGATCAGCTTGAGCCGGCGTCCGATCCGGGACGGCGCGGCGCGCAGCAATGAACGCAATTGTCGCATGGGCTACTTCCTCTACGCCAGTCGGAACCACGGTTCCTCGGACCAGCGCCTCAATGGAAAATGGTCCGGTCTGAGCGAAGTGTCGAGGGCGCTACGGAAATAGCAACGCAGCTTTCGTCCCACCAATGATTCACAGTGGATTTATTGCCGTGACCGGAGCAGCGACGAAAGAAATCTTCTCCTTGAAAATCGCGCCCGCGCCAGCCCATCCGAAGTTCCGGGCTCCTGGACCAGACCAGCCACCTGGGTGCTGGCGGACGCGAAACGAGATACATTGTTCCGTTCGATCATGTAAACGCGCCATCCCCCATCGGCGCCGCCAAAGTATCTGCCGCAGCCTGGCGGCGCCGATGGAGTAAGGGGGGCGCCTCCGCGGTCGCGAGATCGATCGATATACAGTCGGCCCGGGGCGATGGTTGCAGCAATTCAAACGGCGCCAATCGATTATGAGCCGGCCTGTTCGGCATCATCGGATGCGATACCGCCGAACCGCGAGTGAAAGCTCCTCGCCGCGCGCGGCAGCGGCCCATCTGCCGTTTCCAGCATCTGCATCAGATGCGCTTCGGTCATTCCCCAGCAGAGCTGATAGATGTCGCGACACAAGGTCCGGGCCCTGTCACCGGGCCAATTGTCCGACAGAAGCTGACGCGGCAAGCAAGGATCGCGAAGCTGAACGCGACGAAATTCATGCATCAAGAGCGTACGGATGATGAAACATTGCTCGGGATCGAGGGTCGATGCGCTGCGCAGCGCACGCGCCACGCTGCGGAAGCGATCGATAAACGCTTGATATTCGGCCGCCACGTCGCCCAGGTTCCAGCATTGATCCACCAATTCCTTCAGCGGCCGGCTGGACAAGGCGCCGAGGGTTTGCGCCTGCAGCACGATCACTTTGTCATGCGCGCCGGCGATTTGTAGAATATCCAGAAGCTCCTCGGTCTGCCGCGAAGGGTGAACCAAAACGCCAGGAGCGATGGCGGCATAACCCGCCCAGAGCAACTCTTTACGCAGCGCGTCGCGAAGCGCCGGCGTCAGGCTGTCGCCGGGTGTGAGGACCATCTGCCAGTCGCCTTCCCAGGCGACACGCGCATCGTCGTATATCCTGTGGAAGGCATGTTCGAACCGTCGCCGGCCCATCGCGGTCAGGCTGTAATAGCTGCGCCGGCCGATCTGCTCGGACACCAGCCATTTCTCGAGCGAGAGGCGAAACACAGAGGTGCGCACCGTGCGCGGATTGAGTCCAAGCGGCCCCACCAGACGGATGAGACCGCCGAGCCAGGCCGTACCGCCGTGCGGGGCGATCATGTCACCGTATATCGTGATTATCAGCGAATTCGCCCGCAGGGGACGATCGGCCAGCTGCTTCTCAATCCACTGGCCCAGCAAACGATTCTTCATGACCGCATTGTAACCCGGAGGATCGCAGGAGGCGACCCTCCGGGGTTGCAGCTCGGACGGGTCCGTTTGAAAATCAACGGCGGACTTCGTACATGGTCTTTCCCGCATCCAACCTTGCCGTTTGTTCGGACGATTTGCGGTCACCGGCCGGCTATTCGGGCTGTATGCGATTCCAACCTGGCTGCACGCCCGGCCCGGCGTTGTTTCCGCCACGCGACGGCGTCTGCGGCAGAGCGAACCCCTGCGTGAAGGCTGCACGGCACACCAAGGTGTACTTGAACCAGGCACCGGTGGCCGCCGCGAGAACGCCCGCCAGCACCGCGAGCAGAGGAAGTCCGCCCAAACTCGCCACGACGCCGAGGACGGCAGGCGCGGCATGGCCGAGCCAGACGAACCGCACATCGAGCGCGTTCAGCGCTTTCGATGTCCCGACCGGGACACCTGCGCTGCGCAGCGACGCGAGATACTTCCGCCACGCCAGCAAGCGCACGGCGAGCAGCACGGCGAGCAAAACGCCGAAGGCCACCAGTCCGGGCCAATACAGCGCGCCCGCGCACAGCAGGCCGGCGCCTTCGACCACGCCCGTGGCGACCATCATGCCGACGCAGCTTGCATGTCGCCAGGCTGGAATGCCCTTGTTGGCGTGCAGCATACGCGCCTGACAATAGAGGTAAAGCAGCCCCAGCAGCCCCGCGATCCAAGACGCCAACGGCCAGTTGAACAGGACAGCGGCTGCGCCGGACGCAAACAGGAACGGCGCTATCATCGCCTCACGCGACATCCACGACGTCGCCGCATTGAGGTACACATTGAGCGCGCGCCACGGGCGACCGATCTCAAACCAGACCGCAAGAAGGCCGGCGCCGACAAGTGCGAGCGCAACGACGACCAGCGGACGCAGGTCTTCGCCGTGCACGGACGCCAGCGCGGTCGCAAGCAACAGGCCGCCGCCGGCGCCGCCGCAGATGAAATTGGCAGCGGCGCGCGCGTCCCAGTTGCTCTGCTGCCGCGGCAGCACCCGGTCGCCGGTCTTCCGGGCTTCGCTCATGCCTTGGCCCCGTCCCAGATGTAGTAGACTGACGGGTCGGTTCCCAGTTCCTCATGCATCCGAAAATGCCGGGTTTCGGCCAGCAGCATCGAAATATTGCTGTCGGGGTCGTTGACGTCGCCGAAATGCATTGCACCCGAAATACAGGAGTTGACGCAGGCCGGCGTGACGTCCGGATCGAGGCCGGGCGTCTGTCCGGTGACGGCGGCGAGGTCGATCCGCTCCTTGCAGAACGTGCATTTGGTCGCCACCGACAGCCGCTCGGGATCGAAGCGCGCGATCTCGGACTTCATCGGCTCGCCGTAGGCGTAGCGCGGGTCGTGTTCGATCGAGCGCGCATCATACGGGCAGGCCATGATGCAATTGGAGCAGCCGATGCAGATGTCGTAGTCGATGGTGACGAGACCGTCCTCGCGTTGCTTCGTTGCCGTTGTCGGACAGACATGCATGCAGGGCGGATTGGCGCAATGCATGCATGCAACCGGCAGAAAAGTGCGGCTCACGTCGGGAAATTTGCCGCTTTCGATATCGAGCACGCGGCGCCATTGCACGCCTGGCGGCGTTGCGTTGGCGCTCTTGCAGGCGGCCGTGCAGGTCTGGCAGCCGACGCAACGCCGCAGATCGATGACCATGGCGTAACGCTTGCTCATGCGGCGGCCCTCGCCATGCGCCGTACGGCGACGCGGACGATATCCGCGCCCGAGCCGGTGGCGTCCGTGAGCTCGAGCGACATCGGCGCGATCGTGTTCAGGCTCGCCCGCTCCATATCCTTGGCGAAAGGGGTCGCCCAATGATCGAACTGGCCGACGATGACGAGCGTGTCCGGCCGCATGCCCTGGGTCAGCGATGCCTTGCCGTAGGTCGCGCCGATATGCGAGCGCACCTCGACGCGATCGCCCTCGGCGATGCCAAGCGTAGCGGCCGTGTCCGCGTTGATGATAACCCCGGTATTGCCGCGCACGTTTTCGGATATTTCGTGCATCATCGCGATCGCGGCGTTGCCGCCCGCGTGATACTGCATGCTCTTGGTCGTGAGCAGCCAGAACGGATAGTCCTCGATTCGAGCGCCTGAATGGACCAGCTCGCGTTCCCAGCGGGCAGGCACGTTGTCCCATACCGGCAGCGCGACATATTCAGAGAGTTGCTCGTCCCACCAGCGCATCTTCTGCTCGTGCAGGCGATTGCCCAATTCGCGCCCGATACGCAGCAGGCGTTCCTGATAGGGCAGTTCGTAACGCAGCCCCTGTTTCTCCATGGTCGGCGTCAGATACCACTGCAGACGCGACGTCGGAACGGCGTAGAACCCATGCTCCTTGTACCAGTCGAGTCCGTGCTCCTCCCTGCCCTCTGACAGCGTTCTGGTCGCGGCGCGGCAGACCGAGTCCCAGATCTGGTCGGGCTCGGGCGGCGCGGCCGGATCGAGCGAGTAATCGTAATCCTTGCCCTTGAGGGGCGACACACCGGCGATGCCGCGGTTGAGCGCGGCGATATATCCGGGCAACAGGCCTGTGCGCTTGGCAAGTTCGGTGGTGATCCAGGTGAAATCGCGGGCCTCGCCCTGCGGCGGGACAGCGGCCTGCCGCAACACGACCCCATGACAATCCCAGAACTGCTCCATGTATTTTGTCGCGCCCATATGGATCAGTTGCGTCGACTCGAGATCGGAAGCTTCCGGCAGCAGCAGGTCCGCCATGTAGTTGGTTTCGTCGACCGTATAGGCGAAGGCGACCATGAACGGGAAACGTGCCGCCGCCTCGACGAGGCGGTGCGATTCCCAGAACGAGATCGACGGGTTCGAGCGGTAGACGATCCACATTTCCGGATAGGTCGGCTTCGGCATGGTCCAGTCGGCAGGCACATTCTCCTGGAACATCCAGGCGAGCTGCGTCGGGCCCAGCGCCTGGCTCCAGCCGCCGTTGCGGCCGACGATCGGCACCAGCGTCGAATGGAGGTTGCGCGTCTCCGGCACCGGGCGCCAGCTGTTACTGCCGGTCGGATTGAAATGCTGCGCCATGAAGCCGTCTTCGCCCGGCTTCACGCTGAGATGACGATTGTCCTGCGGACGATTGACGCGCACCGTCGTGCCGAGCGTGCCGCCCGGATTCTCGAGCGCGCCGACCAGCATCGCAAGCACGGTGCGCGACCAGCAGCATTCGAAAGCGCCCCAGCCGTTATTGACCGACTTTCCGAGCGTCACCGCCACCGGCCGGAACGCCAGGGTCTCACCCTCAATTTCGATCGTCGCGCCAATACGTGCGGCTTCGAGATATTCGCCGGCGATACGGCGAATGGTTGCCGCAGACACGTCGCAGATTCCCGCCGCCCATTCCGGCGTGTATCGCGCGATGTGATCGACGAGCATCTGATAGGCGGTCGCGCCTTCGACATCGGAATATTCGCGCCTCGCGGCGTCGGCGTCGACGGTAGCGGCGCGGGCCACGCGATAGCGCCCGGCAACAGCCAGAGCAGCCCCGGGCGTATCGAAGGCCACGGCTTGCCCGCTCGCTTCGTCCCAGACCAGCGGCTTGCCGCTGACGAAATCGCGCAGATAGAGCCCGTCCGGCCCGACCAGATAGGGCGAGGCGGTGCGATCACGCAGGAAGGACACGTCGAGTCTTGCGAGCCCGTGTTCATGCAGCAACACATGGATCAGGGCGAACATGAATGCCGGATCGGTCTTCGGACGGATCGGGACCCATTCGGCCGAGCAGGCGCCAGTGATGGAAAGGTGCGGCTCGACATGCACGCGCTTGTAGCCTCGCACGCGCGCGTCGGCGTGCCGGGTGACGGCGCAAGGCCCCCCGGTCACCTCGACATTGGCACCGAGCGAAATGATGTAGCGCGTGTTGGGTGTATCCGCAGCCACTGTGAAGGCACGGTGCCAGAATTCGCCGTAGAGATGTTCGGAGTGGACGCATTTTACGCCCTGCCCCGAGCCGAAACTGTAGTCGATCGGGCCCCAGGCCGCGAGAAGCGCCGGGAACGAGCCCATGTAGTTGGCCGGGGTCCCGCCATGGCCGAAGCTGACGGCGAGGCGAGGCAGACCGGCCTCGTCGATCTTGCCTTTGTCGCTGATGCTTCTCAGCCTGGCGGCCACAATGTCGAGCGCCTCGTCCCAGGAGATCGGCGTGAAGCCAGGGTCCTCGCCGCGCCCTTTCTTCGGGTTGGTGCGCTTCATCGGCGTGAGAATTCTGTTCGGATTATAGGTCTTCTGCACGAGACCATAGGCTTTGACGCAAATCCTGCCATGCGCCGGATGCACATGCTGTGCGTCGAAATTCGGTTCGATTTCGGTGGCGATGCCGTCCTCCACCTTCACTTTCATGAAGTCGGGACCGGAAACGCAATTGTAGCAAAGGGTCGGAACGCGCTTGACGTTCTTGGCTGTGCTCATCGCGTCCTCCTCAGCCATTCAGCGGAGTCGCGCATTCGCCACCCGCCTTGGAGCATCCCTCTATCGGCATTTGGTGAATGCAAACGATAAAGGATACAATATTTGCGAATATGTATCAGCTTTCCGTATCCTATTTGATACTGAAATGACCCTGCGTATCAGGGTAAGATTGAATCCCCCACCTTCCCCTTGATTTCAGTCAAGAGCAGAGCGTTCAATATGACACATTTTGTCACGCATGCTTCGCCATTCAAGTATCACTTGTCTGAAAATTCCAAGACGACCTTGAGCGTCGGATTGTCGGCAACCCGCCGGATCCGGATCCTCTCCGAAACAGTGGACCAGATGTTCGCGACGACTCCGATACGGAACGTGCATCGAGAGATCTGGCGCAACGGCTTGCGCTACGGCGCGGAGCGACTTCTTCCGGAAGAAACTCCCGTGGCCGTGGTCTATGATGGCGGCACGTATGCGGTCATGATGGCAACGCCGGACGACCTGGAGGACTTCGCAATTGGCTTCAGTCTGACGGAGGGGGTCGTCCGCAGCGCCGCCGATATAAAATCCATCGATCTCGTTCCCTCGCGCGATGGCGTCGAACTTCGAATGTGGCTCGCTGGCGGCAATTCACAGCGGCTCAGGGAGCGCCGCCGACGCCTTGCGGGGCCGACCGGCTGCGGGATATGCGGCATCGAATCGCTCGCGGAGTCGATTCGTCCTGCAAACATCGTCGGTCATGGCCGAAGGTTTTCCGCGGGGCAGATCATGGAAGCGGTGCAAAGCATTCCGCCGCTGCAGAAACTGAACATCGAGACCCGCGCGCTTCATGCTGCGGCCTTTTGGCAATCCTGCCGGGGCGTCGTCGCACTGCGGGAAGACGTCGGTCGTCACAATGCGCTGGACAAGCTCGCTGGCGCACTCTCGCGGGATAACGTCAGGGGAAGTGATGGAATTGTGGTTCTGACCAGCCGCGTTTCCGTCGAGATGGTGCAGAAAACCTCGGTGATCGGCGCAACAGTCATCGTGTCGGTATCGGCGCCGACCGCATTGGCGGTCCGTCTAGCGAATGATGCGGGCATTACGTTGGCGGCGATCGCACGCGCCGACGGGTTTGAAGTCTTCACCCGAGGCGACCGGATTTCACCAGGCTAGCTTTTCCGCTGTTCGGGGCGGCCGCATTCCGAAGAGACGCGGTTGACAATATTCATTCGAGTCTCGATCGCGAAACACCCAAACCACGAAGCGCTCGCCGAAGGCAAGATTGGTTCATGCCGAGGGCGGGGCCTATTTGTTGACTATCCCGGCATAAACCCGAACGCCCGTTCAAAGCGCTTGGCGTAAGCAGGCCACACCTCGGGGTTGATCAGGCGCGGCGGCCGCTTGCCGTCGAGCGCACCGAGCATCTGCTCGGCAGCGATCTTGCCCATATTGGCCCGCGCCTCCCTGGTCACCCCCGCGGTGTGCGGGCTTGCCAGCACGTTGTCGAATTGCAGCAGCGGATGGCCCGGCGGCGGCGGCTCCTTGTCCCAGACGTCGAGGCCCGCACCGGCGATGCGCTTGTCGCGGAGCGCCTCAAACAGCGCGGCTTCATCATGGATGAAGCCCCTCGCCGTGGTGATGTAATAGGCATGCGGCTGCATCAGCGCGAATTGGCGCGCGCCGATCATGCCACGCGTGTCCCTGGCCAGCGGACAATTGATCGAGACATAATCGGAGGCGCGCAGGAGGTCGTCGAGTTCGACCTTTTCGCCGCCGCGCGCCGCCATCTCGGTTGCCGACAGGTAGGGGTCATAGGCCAGCACCCTCATGCCGAGCAGGCCCTTGCAGAGTTCGGCGATGCGGCGGCCGACATTGCCGAGCCCGACGATGCCGATGGTCTTGCCCTGCGCCTCGGTGCCGATCAGGGAGTTGCGGTTCACATTGGGATCGCGCCGCAACGCGCGGTCGGCCTCGATGATGCGCTTTGACAGAGTGAGCAGCATGCCGAGCGCGTGCTCGGCGACGGAATGGGCGTTACCGCCCGTCTGGTTGACGACCAGTACACCCGCCGCGGTACAGGCCTCGACGTCGACAGGGTCATAGCCGGCGCCATTGCTCGAAACGATCAGCAGATTCGGCGCGCGTTTCAGCAGGTCGGCATGGGCGTGGAAATGCGGTGCAAGTTCGTCGCGCGCCGCGCCGATCTGATAGGCGTGCGCTTCGGCCAGGATGGGCGCGAACAATTCCTCGGGGCTCTCGTTCTCGATCCGGTCGAGCCGCACATCCGGCCGCGCCGCCAGCATTTCGGCATAGATCGGATGTGCCAGGTATTTGACGTAGAACACGCGCTTGTTGTTCACGGACATTGCTGATCGATCTTTCAGTTCGGGAAGCCTTGGTATTGCGGGATTGGTGGCGGGGATGACCAGCTGCGCATGACATCCCTCCCCGATATTCGCTATTTCTATTTCTCTTATCACACGCCAGCATACCCAAGGGATAGGCAAAGGATAGGCAAGGCATCGCCAGGAGGTGCCGATCATGCATATGGTCAGCGCATGTTGACAATCCTTGAGATCGCGTCAAGTTTCGGCGCGACGACGGGGCGGCTGCGATCATATCGCGAACGAAAAATCGTCGCGAAACAAGGAATAGTTCGATGGCGGCTGCCGAGGCACCGACAGTATCCCAACCTTCTCAGGAGAAGAGCTGGCACGAGATGGCGCTGCAAGCGCTCAAGCACAACGACATCCGGCTGGTGCCCTACGTCCCCGACCGCATCCTGACGACGCTGATCAGGAACATCCATGCCGATCCGTTCTTCACCGCGTTCCCCACCGCGCGTGAGGAAGAGGCCGTCGGCATCGTCGCCGGCGCCTGGATGGCCGGCATGCGCGGCGCCGTGCTGATGCAGACGTCCGGCTTCGCCACGCTGGCCAACGTGCTGGCCTCGCTGGCGATGCCCTACCAGATTCCGCTGATCATGTTCGTCACGGAGCGCGGCACGCTCGGCGAATTCAATTACGGCCAGGCGCTGGTCTGCCGCACCATGCGGCCGGTGCTGGATTCGCTGGCGATGGAGCATCACACCTGCACCCGACTCGACGAGTTCGAATTCATCCTCGATCGGTCGATCAAGCAGGCCATCACCACGCAGGCGCCGGTGGCGCTGATCCTGTCGCCGCTACTGACCGGCGGCAAAGTCTTCGACAAGTGAGTGAAGCCATGAACACGGCCACCAACCTGCCTGCCCGCAACACCAAGGTGATGAACCGGTTCGACATCACCTCGCGGCTGGTCGCGAAGCTGAAGCACGAGGAAGCCGTGATCAGCGGCATCGGCAATACCAACTTCGATCTGTGGGCCGCCGGCCATCGTCCGCAGAACTTCTACATGCTCGGCAGCATGGGCCTCGGCTTCCCGATCGCGCTCGGCGTCGCGCTGGCGCAGCCGCAGCGCCGCGTCTTCGGGCTCGAGGGCGACGGTTCGTTGCTGATGCAGATGGGCTGCCTTTCGACCATCGCGACGCTGGCACCGAAAAACCTCACCATGATCGTGATGGACAACGGCATCTACCAGATCACCGGCGCACAACCGACCCCTGCCGCCGCGGTGGCGGATATTGTCGCCATCGCCGCAGCCTCCGGTCTTTCCAGCAGCGCGTGGGCAGCCGACGAGGAAGACTTCGAGCGTCTGGTCGATCAATCGCTCAGGGCATCCGGACCTACCCTGATCGGGGTGCGCATCGACGACAAGCCCGGCGTCGGCGCCACCCGCCGGGATCCGGTGCAGATCAGGGAACGCTTCATGCTCGGCCTCGGCGTGCGGGAAGCGCTGTAGGATTCGGCATTAACCAAGGCACATCGCGACTTCGCATCTGCGAGATATCCGGCCAGCAAACGTGTTATCCGGTGACGATGACCATCATCCTCAAAATGCTCGCCTGGCTGCTGGCCGCCGCCGTGGCGTTCGCCACGCTGGGACCGGCGGGGCTGCGACCGCATTCCGATCTTGGACAGGACGGCGAGCATGCGCTTGCCTTCGTCCTGATCGGGCTCGCCTTCGGCCTCGCCTATCCGCAGCGCCGGCTGCTGACGGCAACGATGGCGGTCGCGCTGATCGGGCTGATCGAGATCCTGCAGTTCTGGGCGCCGGGACGACACGCCAGATGGTCGGATTTCGTGGTCGATGCACTGGCGGCCTGCGCCGGCCTCGCCCTCGCTGCCGGTATCGGCTGGATCATCGGACGATCGCGCCTCGCAAGACAGCCCTGACGCAGATCCCCGCGGGGAAAAGTCCCCGCGAGGATCGATTGATGTTCTATCGCTTGGGTTGGGTCAGTCGATGATCTTGATGATCTTGCGGGTGCGCGGCTCGACGATCACCCGCCGGTCATTGACCACGGCGTAGCGATATTCGGTGTGGCTCGGAACTGTCCGCAGTTCCACGCTCGCCGGCAGCGGCTCGCCGACCACGATTCTCTCGCGAACGGTCACCGATGGCGCGCGCTCGCCTTGAATCGAGGTGATCACGGCGTTGGGAATTTCCAGACCGAGACCAACCGCAGCACCGACGGTCCCGCCGACGGCCTCGCCGACCGGACCGGCGACGGCGCCACCTGCCGCGGCACCACCCCGCGCGCCCTCAACGGTGGTCGATTGGGCGAATGCGGCGCTCGATGCGAGCAGCGACGCAGCAACGATTGAAACGGCAAGACGATTGGTCATCATGTCCTCCATGTAATTGTCGATACGCTTCAACAACTGGATCGGAGGGACGTTCCAGCATTTCGGGGTTCCATGGAGCGGATCTTGCTCAAGCGGACAGAGCCCGTGGTTGCCATCAACGCTGCACCCGTGGTCATATTGGTTATGAGTTCATCCGCAGGATCGCCCACCATCGACGGTTTGCGCATCCGGCCGATGCGGCCGGACGAAATCGCGATAGCGGTGAACTGGGCCGCGGCCGAAGGCTGGAACCCGGGCCTCGCCGACGACGTCTGCTTCGCCGCCGCCGATCAAGGCTTCTTCATCGGCGAGTTCGAAGGCGCTCCCGCCGCCACCGTCTCCTGCATCAATTACGGCGCGGGCTTTGCTTTCCTCGGTTTCTATATCGTGCGCGAGGATTTGCGCGGCCGCGGCTTCGGACTGCGGATCTGGAACGCAGCCATCGCGCACGCCGGCTCGCGCGTGATCGGACTCGATGGCGTGGTGGCGCAACAGCAGAATTACAGGAAATCCGGCTTCGAGCTCGCTTATGCGAATGTCCGTTACGGCGGCACCGTCACGCCACCGGATGCGCCGCCAGCGGGTGTCATCGCGTTGACCGAAGTCCCGTTGGCGGCCATCGAGGTGTATGACGCAACCGTGTTTCCGGCGCCGCGCTCCGCGTTCCTGCGCGCCTGGATCGGATCATCAGGACATCTCGGCCGCGCCATCGTGCGCGACGGCAGGCTTGCCGGCTGGGGCGTGATCCGTCCATGCCGAAAGGGCCGCAAGATCGGCCCGCTGGTGGCAGACGACCGCGCCACCGCCGAATTGATCTTGTCGGCCTTGCTGGCCGACGTCGGCGGCGGCGAGATCTTTCTCGATGTTCCCGGCGTGAACCGCGACGGGATCGCGCTGGCGCAAGACCTCGGACTCGCGCGAGTATTCGAAACCGCGCGCATGTATACGGGCGCGATCCCGCCGTTGCGATTGGAACGAATATTCGGCGTCACCACCTTCGAGTTGGGGTAACCCGGCTGCGACTGGCGATCACCAACGACGATACGCGCGATGATACCGCGGTCCGCCGCCGTAGTAGCGCGCTCCGTAGTACCTTGGTCCGCCGTAATAGGCGTAGCCGGGGCGGATCACGCGCCGGACCCGGGGATAATAGGCCGGGGCGTAGTAGCCGCCATAATAGGCCGGGGCATAACCGTAGACCGGGGCGTAACCGCCATAATACGCCGGCGCATAGCCACCGTAATAGGCGGGCGCATAGCCGCCATAATAACCGTAGCCCGGGCCATAGGCGTAAGCGCTCGACGCGATGCCGCTGATCAGCGCCCCCGCGATCAGTCCGCCCGCCAATCCAGGACCAAAACCCCGCCCCCGCCAATGCGCTTCAGCCGGTGACGGAGCCGCCAGGGCAGTGAAGCCGACGACGGCAGCGGTCACCAACGCCAATACTGCTTTCTTCATGTCCAAAACCCTTCCAGTGTTCCCGGGCCTTCCAACTGACAGATTAGCCGAAGGTTTCCCGTGGCGGGAGGTTGCACAACAGTCGCCAGCAAATTTAATCTTGATGAACGGCGGATTCAACTGTCGCGGCGTGCGCCGGCCACCGAAGATTGCAATTGTCCTGATGACAGACCGGGTGCGCGGATGTAGCCTGCGGCAAAAATATAAGCACGGGAGGGTGGCATGCCAGACGCAGTGGCCGCAGCATCTTCTTTGGGAGCGACCGGCGGCGGCACGACGCAACAAGTCGATGTCGCGGTGGTCGGTGCCGGATTTGCCGGGCTGTACCTGCTGCACCGCTTGCGCAAGGCCGGCTTCACCACGGTGGTGCTGGAGGAGGCCGGCGACGTCGGCGGCACCTGGTACTGGAACCGGTATCCCGGCGCGCGCTGCGACATCCAGACCATCGACTACAGCTACACTTTCGATCCGGAGCTGGAGAGCGCGTGGCAATGGTCGGAGAAATACGCCACCCAACCCGAAATCCTGCGCTACCTCGGCTTCGTCGCCGACCGCCATGATCTCCGGCGCGACATCCGCTTTGGCACCAAAATCACGGCGGCGACATGGGATGAGGCCGCCGAACGCTGGCAACTCGCGACCAGCAGCGGCGCGACGGTATCCTGCCGCTTCTACATCATGGCGACCGGCTGTCTCTCCGCGCCAAAGCCGCCGGAGATCGATGGCGTCAAGGATTTCAAGGGCGAGGTCTACTTCACCGGCCGCTGGCCGCATCACGAGGTCGAGCTCGCCGGCAAACGCGTCGCGGTGATCGGTACGGGATCGTCCGGGATCCAGTCGATCCCCGTCATCGCCGAACAGGCGGCGCATCTGACGGTGTTCCAGCGCACGCCGAACTTCGCCCTGCCCGCGCACAATGGTCCGGCGCCGGCCGATCGCGTCAGTCTGCTGCAAGCCGATCGCGCCGGCTACCGCGAGCAGGCGCGCTGGTCGCTGGCGGGCGTTCCGTGGCCGCAACAAACCGCGGTGAGCTGGCAATTGAGCGATGCCGAGCGCCGCGAGCGGTTCGAGCAGGCATGGGCCGCCGGCGATCTCGTCTACATGTTGACCCAGTTGTGGGCCGACCAGGGCGTCGACCTCGAGGGCAACGCGCTGCTTGCGGAGCTGATCCGCAACAAGATCCGCGCCACCGTCACGGATCCCGACACGGCGGCGGCGCTGAGCCCTTACGACCATCCGTTCGGGGCCAAGCGTCCTTGCCTCGATACCAACTACTACGCCACCTTCAACCGTCGCAACGTCACGCTGGTGAACCTGCGGCAGGAGCCGATCACCGCGATCACCGCCTCCGGTATCAAAACGGACAAGCGCAGCTTCGACGTCGATGTGATCGTGTTCGCCACCGGCTTCGACGCCATGACCGGCGCGATCATGGCGGTTCACCCGATCACCGGCCGCGGCGGCAAGTCGCTGTCCGACGTCTGGGCCAGCGGGCCGCAAACCTATCTCGGCCTCACCGTGGCCGGCTTCCCCAATTTGTTCATGATCACAGGCCCCGGCAGCCCGTCGGTGCTGTCGAACATGGCGGTGTCGATCGAGCAGCATGTCGACTGGGTGGTCGACCGCCTGATGGCGATGCGGGAGGCCGGCTTCACCACCGTCGAAGCGACGGACACCGCGCAGGCCGGCTGGGCGCAACACATGGCCGACTGTGCATCGCTGACGCTGCACCGGCTGGCGAATACCTGGTACACGGGCGCCAACGTCCCCGGCAAGGCGCTGGGCGTGATGCCCTATACCGGCGGCGTCGGCCCCTACCGCAGCATCTGCAACGAGGTGGTCAGCCGCGGCATGCTCGGTTTCAGGCTGACCGGCCCCGGCGTCGCCGGGCAATGCAACGACGGCGAGGTCGTTCGGCTGCAGCCCGACGTGCGGCTGGTGCTGGGCATGCTGGCGCAGATGCAGTTGCCGCCCATCGAGTCGCTCGGAGCTCAGGGAGCGCGCGACTTCGTCAATGAGTTCAACAAGGCCCGTCCGGCGGGCCGGCCGGTCGGCGATGTCGTCGATGGCACCCTGCCCGGCGCCGACGGTCAACTGCCCTACCGTCTCTACCGGCCGGCGACGCCCGGGCCGCATCCGATCGTGGTCTATTTCCATGGCGGCGGCTGGGTGCTGGGTGACGAGCAATCCGACGATCCGTTCTGCCGCGACCTGTGCCGGCGCAGCGGCATGATCTTCGTCAGCGTCGGTTACAGGCACGCGCCGGAACACCGCTTCCCGGCCGCGGCCGAGGATGCCTATGCCGCGACGCGGTGGATCGCCGAGCATGCGGCCGAGCTCGGCGGCACGACCGAGGCGGTGATGGTCGCGGGCTGGAGCGCCGGCGCCAACCTCGCCGCCGTCACCTGCCAGCTGGCGCGCGACCGCGGTGGCCCCGATATCTCCGGCCAGCTGCTGGTGTGCCCGGTCACCGACTGCAGGTTCGATCGTCCTTCCTACACCGACAATGCGACCGGCTATTTCCTGACGCGCTCGCTGATGTTCTGGTTCTGGGATCTGTATTGTTCGCCTGATGACCGGACCGATCCGCGCGTGTCGCCGCTGCGCGGCAAACTCGAGGGCCTGCCGCCGGCATTGGTGGCGACCTGCGAGTTCGATCCGCTGCGCGACGAGGGTGTGGCCTATGCCGAAGCGCTGGCTGCCGCCGGCGTGCCGGTCGAGCAGCTCAAGGCGCGCGGCCATTTCCACTCGTCGCTCACCATGGTCGACGTCGTCATCACCGGCGTCAGCGGGCGTGTGCAGATGGCCGAGGCGTTGCGCCGGTTCGCCGGGCTTCCCCGACAAGACAACGAGGATGTCCGCTCGGGCCAGAGGGCGCCGCACGAAATCGCCGCAGAGTAACGCGCCGCTGCAACGAGCGCGTTGGCTACCATCAATCGGAGAGTCGGGATTGGTCGAGTTCACTTGGAAGCGAGGGGACCTGTCATGAAACAGATTGAGGAAATTCCGGGCAAGCTCGTACTCAAGGCGGGCTCGACGACACTGACGCTCGACAAGGATTGCGGCAAGGCGACGCTGCAGAAAAAATTGCTGCTGTGGAACAAGAAGCCCGTCGAATTCGCGCTTGCCGATATCGACGACATCGCGGTGAAGTCGGAAAAGGACGGTGCCTCCGGCGCGACCATCCATCACAGCGTCGTGCACCGGCGTACCGGCGAGATCACCGTCCTGACCACCGAGGAAGCCAAGGACGCCGCCGAAACCGTGACGAGGCTGCGTGGATTCGTCGGATTGTAGCGGACCTAATCCTCGTTCGCCCTGAATCGCCCGAGCCCCTGCATCACGAACGGCGCCACCAGCGCGATCAGCGCGATGGCGAGCAGCGTCGCCGACATGGGGCTTTGCAGCAGCGCCATGGGATCGCCGAGGCTGATCGACATCGCCCGGCGCAGCTGGCTTTCGGCGATCGGCCCGAGGATCAGGCCGATCACGACCGGCGCGATCGGAAAATCGAACCGGCGCATCAGGAAGCCCATCACGCCGAAGCCGGCCAGCATCGACAACTCGACCACCGACGGTTTTGCGGCAATGGTGCCCGTGGTCGCGAACACCAGAATGCCGGCGTAAAGCCATGGCTGCGGGATCGCCAGCAGCTTCACCCACAGGCCGACCAGCGGCAGATTGAGCACCAGCAGCATGACGTTGGCGATGAACAGGCTGGCGATCAGGCCCCACACCAGTTCGGGCCGCTCGGCGAACAACAGCGGCCCCGGATTGAGTCCATATTGTTGAAAGCCCGCCAGCATCATCGCGGCGGTCGCCGAGGTCGGAAGTCCCAATGTCAGCAAGGGCACCAGCGTGCCCGCGGCGGACGCGTTGTTGGCGGCTTCAGGTCCCGCGACGCCTTCGATCGCGCCCTTGCCGAATTCCTCCGGATATTTTGTCAGACGCTTCTCGGTGGAATAGGACAGGAAAGTTGGAATCTCCGCGCCGCCGGCCGGCAAGGCGCCGATCGGAAACCCAATCATGGTGCCGCGCAGCCACGGCTTCCATGACCGTTGCCAGTCCTGCTTCGTCATCCACAGCGAGCCGCGCACCGGCTCGAGCTTTTCCTCGGAGTGATGACGGCGCGATACCACGTAGAGCGCCTCCCCCACCGCGAACAGGCCGACCGCCAGCGTCGTCACCTCGACGCCATCGAGCAGCTCGGGGATGCCGAACGCGAGCCGGGCCTGGCCGGTGAGCTTGTCGATACCGACAAGCCCGAGCGTCAGGCCGATGAACAGGCTGGTCAATCCGCGGATCGGTGAACTTCCGAAGGTGGCCGACACCGTCACGAACGCCACGCACATCAACGCAAAATAATCTTCCGGCCCGAAATTGACCGCGAAGTCGACCAGCCACGGCGCCAGAAAGGCGAGACCAATGGTGGCGATGGTGCCGGCGACGAACGAGCCGATCGCCGCCGTCGCCAGCGCCGGGCCGCCGCGGCCGGCTTTTGCCATTTTGTTGCCTTCCAGCGCAGTCGCCATCGAGGCGCTCTCGCCGGGCGTGTTGATGAGGATGGCAGTGGTCGATCCGCCATACATGCCGCCGTAATAGATCCCGGCGAACATGATCAGCGAACCGCCGGGATCGAGCTTGTAGGTCACCGGCAGCAACAACGCGACGGTGAGCGCGGGGCCGATGCCGGGCAGCACGCCGACCGCGGTGCCGAGCAGCACGCCGATCAGCGCATAGAGCAGGTTCAGGGGCTGGAGCGCGACAGCCATGCCGTTGGCGAGCGCGAAGAAGGCGTCCATCAGAACAGCCTTTCCAGCGGGCCGGCGGGAAGGCTCAACGTCAGCAGCCGGCTGAAGGCGAGATAGATCAGGGTGGTCAGGACGAAGCCGATGGCGAGGTCGGTGAGAATGGCGCGCCGCCCGAAGGCCGTCGCCGTGGTGGCGAACAGCGCCGTGGTCGCCGGGATGAAGCCGCCGCCGAGGCCGATGATGGCGATCAGCAGCGCCAACCCGCCGAGAATGAGCCACACCGCCTTTGGATCGGCGCTCTCGCGCGCCGGCAGATGGCCGCGCAGCGCCTCGACCAGATTGCCGATCGCGAGAATGCCGAGCCCGGCGGCGATGACGACAGGCATCACGTGGGGTCCCATGCCGTAGGGATTATTGGATTGCAGCTGGCTCGCGTCCCATACCAGCACCGCGGCCAGACCTGCGAGCACCACGGCAATGACGATACCAGCGGGATCGACGCGCCGCGATGCCGATCCCTGCGGCAGTTCGCTCATGATTTGACGAGGCCGACCGACTTCAGCACGTCGGTGACGCGCACAGTTTCCTTCTTGAGGAAATCCGCGAACGCATCGCCGCCGAGCCAGGCGTCGTCCCAGCCCTTCTGCTTCAGGATGGCCTTCCAGGCGTCGGACTTGACCATCTTCTCCACGGCATCGCTGAGCGTCTTCTTCTGTTCGGGCGTGATGCCGGGAGGCGCCATCACCGAGCGCCAGTTGGCCAGCACGAGATCAATCCCCTGCTCCTTGAAGGTCGGAATATCGACGCCGGGAATCCGCTTTTCCGAGGTCACGCCGAGCGCGCGCAGTTTGCCGGACTTGATCTGGCCGTCATATTCGCTGAGGCCCGAAATGCCCGCGGTGACCTTGCCGCCGAGAATGGCCGCCAGCGACTCGCCGCCGCCGGAAAACGGAATGTAGTTTATCTTTTTCGCGTCGGCGCCGATCGTGCCGGCGAACAGCGCCGCCATGATGTGATCGACGCCGCCGGCCGAACCGCCGGCAAAGGTCACCTTGGCGATGTCGGCCTTGACGGCGGCGGCCAGATCCTGCGCCGTCTTGAGCGGCGAATTCGCGGGCACCACGATGACCTGGATCTCCTCGGTGAGGCGCGCGATCGGCGTCACCTGGTCGAGCGTCACCGGCGACTTGTTCATGGCGAGCGCGCCGACCATCACAAAACCGTTCACCATCAGCTGGTTGCCGTCGCCCTTGGCGCCATTGACGAACTGCGCGATGCCGACGCTGCCGCCGGCACCCGCCACATTGGTGACCTGGACACTGCGCGCGACACCGGCGGCGACCAGCGCCTGCTGCATCGCCCGCGCGGTCTGATCCCATCCGCCGCCGGGCGCGGCCGGCGCCATCACCTTGAGTTCGAGCTGCTGCGCGAGTGCCGGAACGGCGGTCGCGAGCGTCAGCGCGACGGCGGCGCCGAGCAGGCGCGTATGAAATGGAATCATGGGGAGTTCCTCCTGATAGATGCGGGACAGCCGG
>NZ_JAURXB010000230.1 GCF_030654605.1 Bradyrhizobium sp. | reverse complement strand
CCAGGCTGTGTGAGAAGTCGCGGTTTTTTTTGGATTAGGACACGGCGGCGTTTACGGAGGGCACAAGAATCTTCGTCAGGCGGTAGAGGGCTCCAGCGCTTCCAGCAGCGCCGGTACTCCGAGGATGCTGATCACCCGTTTGAGATTGTAGCACAGCACCCCTGGGGCCAGTTCGGCCTTGGCTTTCTTCAATCCCTTTATCAGGAACCGGGGGTGGGCCATGAGCCACTTCATCGTCCCGAACGGATGCTCGACGGTTTCCCGGCGGTGCTTCATCCATACCGGCTCGTCCGTCGCCCGGCGGTGCATCGCCTCCCGCGCATCTTCGTAAAAATCGCGCACGATGACTCGCCGCGCCGCCTCGGTACATTGCGGCTTCAGCGCGCAGCTGCCGCAGGACCGGCTGGTGTATTCTTTCTTCTTCTGGGTGTGGGAAGTCTTGAACAGGCTCAGCGTGGCGCCGGCCGGACAGCGCCAGCTATCGCTTTCGCGATCATAGCTGAACCGGTCACGGCTGAAGTATTGGGCCCCGTTCGGATTGACCGTCTCGGCACGTGGCACGATGGCGGTGATACCGTCCCGCTCGCAAAGTGCGCCATGCTCGCCGTTCGAATAGCCGGTGTCGGCGACCACCGTCACTTCGTCGGCACCTACGGCAGCCTTGCCCTGCACCGCCATCGGATGAAGCTGCCGGTAGTCGTTGCCCTCGTTGGTCAGATCGAAAGCCACGATCAGCTTGTGCTCGACATCGACCGCCGTCTGCGCGTTGTAGGCGACCGCGTGACCATGCGGCGTCCGCATCAGTTTTGCCTCCCGTTCGGTCATGACCATTTGCTTCAGCCCGCGCGCCGCCAGATCCTCCGCCTGGCCCTGCAGCCGCGCCTTTTGGGCCTTGAGTGCTTCGATCGCAGCCGCGATATCGGCGGGTTTGCCGGCCGATCCCGGCTCCTCCCGATCAGCCTCGTCCATCGAAGCCAGGTACTCCGCGATCTTACGGTCAATCGCCGCGTTCATCTTCTTGATCCGCTTTGGCGTCATGACCTGTTTGCGGCTTGCCACCGCCGCGATCTTGGTCCCGTCAATCGCCAGCAACTCGGCCCCGAACAGCGACTGCTCCCGACAGAACCGGATAAAGGCGCGGCATACTCCCACGATCGCTTCCACGTGGTCCTTGCGAAAGTCGGCAATCGTCTTGAACGCCGGCGTCAGGCGGTTGAGCAGCCACATCACCTGAACGTTGCGATGCGTCTCGGCCTCAAGCCGACGGCTGGCGCGAATCCGGTGCAAATAGCCGTAAATGTAAAGCTTCAACAGATCGCCCGGAGCATACGGCGGCCGCCCCATCTCTTCGGCCGCAACCTTGGAAAATCCCAATGCCGCAAGGTCCAGCGTCTCCACGAAGGCATCAATCACCCGCACCGGATCGTCTGGACCAACCACCTCGTCCAGAACCTCAGGAAACAAGGTCGCTTGATAACGCGACGCTCCGGTGACATGCGCCATCACGGCCCCCGAATCAGAAAATCCACTCCAAATGATGTTAACACACCCACTTTTCACACAGCCTGCTTCGCAGGGACGACGGCGGTGAGTATGCCGCTCAGCGCTTCTTGCGCAGCCGCACGACCATGTCGACCCGGGCGATCTCGTAGCCTTCGGGCACATCCGGCATCTTCTGCAGCACCAGATGTGGGTCGGGAATGTCGACCAGCTCGTGGCTGTTTTCGAGGTAGAAGTGGTGATGCGTCGTGACGTTGGTGTCGAAATAGGTCTTGGTGCCGTCGACGCTGACCTGGCGCAGCAGACCGGCATCGGTCAGCTGGTTCAGGGTGTTGTAGACGGTGGCGAGCGATACCGGGACTTTGGCGAGGGTGGCCTCCTCGTAGAGCATTTCCGCGGTGAGATGGCGGGCACCTTTTCCGAACAGCAGCCAGCCCAGCGCCATGCGCTGACGGGTCGGACGCAGCCCGGCCGCCTGCAGCATTTCGTTGACGTCATGCCAGGGACAGCCGGTCAGCGCCGGCTGGTGGCCCGCGGGGCGGGTCGCCGGATGGGCGGCGTCGTCATTCAAAATCGAAGTATCCACGCTTATTTCCACGTCAGGCACCGCACTCGCTGTCGCACTACAATTATCGAAGAATATAGAGGGAAATCGGTTAGATGCAAGTATTTCGCAACTGGAACGGCCCCATGGTAACTAGAACGATCCTAAGGTAAATGGAACCGGTAGCGGACGCGGCGATTTCCCCGGCAGTGGTGCTTTGCCACTGGCAGGGCCTATGATAGAGAGCGCGCGGACTTAGCTTTGCGATTCCGGCAAAGGCGAGCGCCGGTTGCCGCAGGACCATCCTGAACTGCGGTATTTGCACCAACTCGCAATAATTGGTGCTTCCTACGCGAATCGGGTCCATTTCGCTCGAAAACGCTCCATCGGGATTTGAAAGAGGCTCGGCAGCATGCTGGATCGACGCGGCAGTTACGAATACGAGGATCTGCTGGCGTGCGGCCGCGGCGAGATGTTCGGCCCGGGCAACGCACAATTGCCGCTGCCGCCGATGCTGATGTTCGACCGCATCAGCGAAATTTCCGAGACCGGCGGGGAGTATGGCAAGGGCCTGATCCGCGCCGAACTCGAGGTGAAGCCGGATCTCTGGTTTTTCGGCTGTCATTTCAAGGGCGATCCGGTGATGCCGGGGTGCCTGGGTCTCGATGCGTTCTGGCAGATGGTCGGCTTTTATCTGGGCTGGACCGGCGGCGCCGGGCGCGGCCGGGCGCTGGGCCTCGGCGAGCTGAAGTTTTCCGGACAGGTGCTGCCGAACGTCCGCAAGGTTGTGTACAATGTCGATATCAAACGCGTGATGCGCTCAAAGCTGGTGCTGGGCATCGCCGACGGGTGGCTTTCCACCGACGGTGATATTATCTATCGCGCGAAGGATCTGAAGGTCGGGCTGTTCAAGCAGGACGCCGAACTTCAGCCGGGCATCTGACACTGTTCCGGCCGAGGCGGCATTCGGTTTGACAGCGGCCATCACACAAAACCGCAACGACAGGGCGAGGCGATCATGAGGCGGGTTGTCATCACGGGGATGGGCATCGTCTCGTCCATCGGAAACAACACCCAGGAAGTACTGGCGAGCCTCCACGAGGCGAAGTCCGGAATCACGCGCGCGGACAAGTATGCCGAGCTCGGTTTCCGCTCCCAGGTGCAGGGCGCGCCGACGCTCGATCCTGCCGGCGTCATCGACCGGCGCGCGATGCGCTTCCTCGGCGAGGGCGCGGCGTGGAATCACATCGCGATGGAGCAGGCGATCCAGGATTCCGGGCTCGAGCCCACCGAGGTTTCCAACATCCGCACCGGCATCATCATGGGCTCCGGCGGGCCGTCGGCCCGCACCATCGTGGAAGCCGCCGACATCACCCGCACCAAGGGGCCGAAGCGGGTCGGACCGTTCGCGGTGCCAAAGGCGATGTCGTCGACGGCGTCGGCGACGCTCGCCACCTGGTTCAAGATCAAGGGCGTCAACTATTCGATCTCGTCGGCCTGCGCCACCTCGAACCATTGCATCGGCAATGCATACGAGACCATCCAGATCGGCAAACAGGACGTGATCTTCGCGGGCGGCTGCGAGGAACTCGACTGGTCGCTGTCGGTGCTGTTCGACGCGATGGGCGCGATGTCGTCGAAATACAACGATACGCCCGCGACCGCGTCCCGCCCCTATGACGTCAGCCGCGACGGCTTTGTCATTGCCGGCGGCGCCGGCGTGGTGGTGCTGGAAGAACTCGAGCATGCCAAGGCGCGCGGCGCGAAAATCTACGGCGAGATCGTCGGCTACGGCGCCACCTCGGACGGCTACGACATGGTCGCGCCCTCGGGCGAGGGCGCCGAACGCTGCATGAGAATGGCGATGGCCACGGTCGACACCAAAATCGACTACATCAATCCGCACGCGACCTCGACGCCGGCCGGCGATCCGCCGGAGATAGAGGCGATCCGCAAGGTGTTCGGCGTCGGCGACAAGTGCCCGCCGATTTCGGCGACCAAGGCGCTGACAGGACATTCGCTCGGCGCCACCGGCGTGCAGGAAGCGATCTATTCGCTCTTGATGATGCAGAACGGCTTCATCTGCGAAAGCGCCAATATCACCGAGCTCGATCCGGTGTTCGCCGACATGCCGATCGTGCGCAAGCGCATCGACAATGCCAGGCTCGGCACCGTGCTGTCGAATTCCTTCGGCTTCGGCGGCACCAACGCCACGCTGGTGTTCAAGCGGATGGATGCGTGATCTTGCGCGCGGCCTGATACCTCAATTCACCGTCATGGCCGGGCTCGTCCCGGCCATCCACGTCTTGATCCAGGTGAGGTCAGAAAGACGTGGATGCCCGGGCCAAGCCCGGGCATGACGCAAGAGAAAGCGTTGCGAGTATGCAGGACCTGATGAAGGGCAAGCGCGGGCTGATCATGGGCATCGCCAATGATCATTCGATTGCGTGGGGCATCGCCAGGGCGCTGGCGGCGCAGGGTGCCGAACTCGCCTTCACTTACCAGGGCGACGCTCTGGGCAAGCGCGTCAAGCCTTTGGCCCAGTCGCTCGGCGTCGATACCGTGATTCCCTGCGACGTCGAAGACCTGGCCAGCGTCGATGCCCTGTTCGAGACGCTGCGCGCCAAATGGGGTCATCTCGACTTCCTGGTCCACGCCATCGGCGCTTCCGACAAGAATGAGTTGAAGGGCCGCTACGCCGACACCAGCCGCGAGAACTTTTCCCGCACCATGGTGATTTCGTGCTTCTCCTTCACGGAACTGGCCAGGCGCGCCGCCGAGCTGATGCCGACATCCGGCGGCAGCATGATTACGCTGACCTTCGGCGGCTCCATGCGTGTGATGCCCAACTATAACGTGATGGGCGTCGCCAAGGCCGCATTGGAAGCCTCCGTGCGCTATCTCGCCGCCGATTTCGGCTCGCGCGGCATTCGCATCAACGCGATTTCGGCCGGACCGATCCGAACGCTGGCGGGATCGGGCATCGGCGATGCGCGCGCGATGTTTGCTTTCCAGCAGAAGCATTCGCCGCTCGGCCGCGGCGTGACGCTGGACGAACTCGGCGGCTCGGCGCTCTATCTGCTGTCGGAACTGTCGGGCGGCGTCACCGGCGAAATCCACTACGTCGATTCCGGCTACAACATCATCTCGATGCCGCGTCCGGAAGAGCTGAAGATCCTCGGGGATTAATTCTTGGTTCGCGCCTTGGCAACATAGCAAACTGTCATCGCCCGGCTTGACCGGGCGACCCAGTACGCCGCGGCTTCTCGGTCTATGTCGAACGTCTCTGGAATACTGGGTCGTCCGGTCAAGCCGGACGATGACAATTGTTGGTGGGGTAAGGCGAGCGTCTCTCTACCCCGCCGCGATCTTCTCCGCGCGCTGGAACGCCGGGCGCGCTGCGCAGCGATCGAGATAGGCGTCGAATGACGGGCGCGGAGGCACCATCTTGAACATCCGCACCGCGAAATTAAGTCCCGATCCGATGACGATATCCGCGGCCGAAAAAGTGTCGCCGAGAATCCACGGGCCCTTGCTCACCGCCGCATCGAGCACGTCGAATACGCGCTGCGCCTCGCCCCAGCCTGCGGCGACCGGGTTCATCTCGATCTTGGTCGCGAGCTGCACGATCGCGGGCTCGATGCAGCCGGGCGAGAAGAACAGCCAGTACAGATATTTCGCGCGCGCGGGATCGCCGAGCGGCGGCGCCAGCCTGGCTTCGGGATAGCGCTCGGCGACATAGGCGCAGATCGCGGCGGCCTCCGCCAGCGTGGCGTCGCCATCCGCCAGCGCCGGCACCTTGCCCATCGGATTGATCGCGAGATATTCCGGCGTCTTCTGCGCGCCGGTGGCGATATCGGTCAGCACGCGCTCGTAAGGCTGTCCGGTTTCCTCCATCAGCCAGAGCGCGGTAAACGACCGCGTGCGCGGCGCCCAATAGAGTTTCATCATCTGATAGATTCCTGATTCTTCCGTCGACCTGTTCGCTTTATAGACAAATCCTCAAAACTCGCAAAAAAAGGGCGGCCCTTCGGCCGCCCCCATTCGCGATTCGCTGATCGCTGCGGCGGTTACTCCGCAGCCTGCAGCTGGGGCACCAGATCGAAGCGATCGGCATTCATCACCTTGGTCCACGCCGCCACGAAGTCTTTCGCGAACTTCCCCTTCGCGTCGGCGCAGGCATAGACTTCCGCGATGGCGCGCAGCTGCGAGTGCGACCCGAAGATGAGGTCGACGCGGGTGCCGGTCCACTTGACCTCGTTGGTCTTGCGGTCGCGTCCCTCGAACACGCCCTCGGTTCCGGCGGACGGCTGCCATTGCGTGCTCATGTCGAGCAGGTTGACGAAGAAGTCGTTGGTCAGCGTCTCCGGTCGCTTGGTGAAGACTCCGTGCGCCGGCTGCCCGGCGTTCAACGCGCGCAGGCCGCCGACCAGCACCGTCATCTCAGGCGCCGTCAGCGTCAGCAATTGCGCCCGGTCCACCAGCTGCTCCTCCGGGGACAAGCGCTGCGGGCCACGGACATAGTTGCGGAATCCGTCGGAAGTCAGCTCGAGCGGGGCAAAGGATTCGACGTCGGTTTGCTCCTGCGACGCGTCCATACGGCCGGGCGCGAACGGCACCTTCACATCCTGTCCGGCGTCCTTCGCTGCCTTCTCGATCGCGGCGCTGCCACCGAGAACGATCAGGTCGGCCAGCGAGACTTTCTTGCCGCCGGCGTTGAATTCCTTCTGGATCGCTTCGAGCTTCTGAAGGACCGTTGCCAGCTGAGCCGGCTGGTTGACGTCCCAATCCTTCTGCGGCGCGAGGCGAATGCGCGCACCATTCGCGCCACCGCGCTTGTCGGAACCGCGGAACGTCGAGGCGGAAGCCCAGGCCGTCGAAACCAGCTGGGAGACGGACAGCCCGGATGCCAGGATTTTCGCCTTCAGGGCTGCAATGTCCTGTTCTCCGATCAGCGGATGATCCACCGCGGGGATCGGGTCCTGCCACGGCAATTCCTCCTTCGGAACCAGCGGGCCGAGATAGCGCACGATCGGTCCCATGTCGCGGTGGGTGAGCTTGTACCAGGCCTTGGCGAACGCGTCCGCGAACTGATCCGGATTCTCGTGGAAGCGCCTCGCAATCTTTTCGTAGGCAGGGTCGAACCGCAAGGCGAGGTCGGTGGTCAGCATCGATGGCACGTGACGCTTCGACGGGTCGTGCGCATCCGGCACCGAATTGGCGCCTGCGCCATGCTTCGGGATCCATTGATGGGCGCCGGCCGGGCTCTTGGTCAGTTCCCATTCATAGCCGAACAGGTTCCAGAAGAAGTTGTTGCTCCACTTCGTCGGCGTCGTGGTCCAGACCACTTCCAGCCCGCTGCCGATCGTGTCGCCGCCTTTGCCGCTGCCATAGGTGTTTTTCCAGCCCAGCCCCTGCTCCTCGATGGAGGCGGCCTCGGGCTCGGGGCCGACATACTTGCCCGGATCGGCCGCGCCGTGGGTCTTGCCGAAGGTGTGTCCGCCGGCGATCAGCGCGACGGTTTCCTCGTCGTTCATCGCCATGCGCGAGAACGTCTCGCGGATATCCCGCGCTGACGCGAGGGGGTCCGGATTGCCGTTCGGCCCTTCCGGATTGACGTAGATCAGCCCCATCTGCACGGCGGCGAGAGGATTCGCGAGATCGCGGTCGCCGCTGTAGCGCTCGTCCGCCAGCCATTTGCCTTCGGCGCCCCAGTAGATGTCCTCTTCGGGCTCCCAGACATCGGCGCGCCCACCGCCGAAACCGAACGTCTTGAACCCCATCGACTCGAGGGCGACGTTGCCGGTGAGAATCATGAGGTCGGCCCACGAGATCTTGTCGCCGTATTTCTGCTTGATCGGCCACAGCAACCGGCGCGCCTTGTCGAGGTTGACGTTGTCCGGCCAGCTGTTGAGCGGCGCGAAACGCTGCTGGCCGGCTCCGGCTCCGCCGCGGCCATCGCCGATGCGGTAAGTGCCCGCGCTGTGCCACGCCATCCGGATGAACAGCGGCCCGTAATGGCCAAAGTCCGCCGGCCACCACTCCTGCGAATCCGTCATCAGCGCGGTAAGGTCCTTCCTCAACGCCTCCATGTCGAGCTTCTTGAACTCCTCGGCATAGTCGAACGCCTCGCCCATCGGATTGGACAGGGCGGAGTGCTGGTGCAGAACCTGAAGGTTCAGCTGGTTCGGCCACCAGTCGCGGTTGGCCCTGGCAGCGGTCGTGTGCACGACCGGGCACTTGCCGGCGCTCTCGTCAGTCTTTGCGTCCATGGTTCTCTCCGATCGTGGTCTGAAATCTTGTCGAGTCGCTCCGTGTGGAGCGACCGGTGATGGGGTTCTGGTTGACGGCATTGGACTGGCGGCGCCGGTGATTATTGGGGGCGGTCAGCCATGGCTGTTGTTCCTTCCGGCAGGTAGGGCGGAGTGTGCATTTGACCAAGGGGACACCGCGGAGGCATTGACCTGGAGCAACCACGTCAGCCGGCCCTGCGGGATTCTCGGTGCCTTCAGTCAAATTCGCTGCACCCCCACCTTGGAAGATATCTAACATCAGGTCCAGTCGAATTGTCTTGGGCTCTCGATCAGTTTATCTTATCGGCATGATCACGCTCAGACAGCTTCGTTACCTCTCGGCGCTCGCCAGGCACGGCCATTTCGGCCGCGCCGCCGAGGCCTGTTCCGTGACCCAGCCCGCACTGTCGATGCAGATTCGCGACCTCGAGCGGACCCTCGGTGTCGCGGTAGTGGAGCGGCGGCCGGGCGACGTGATGCTGACCGATGTCGGGCGCGAGATCGCGCGTCGGGCAGAAGACGTGCTGACCGCCTCGCGCGATCTGGTGGATTTTGCCAGGCATCGCAGTGGCCCGCTGACAGGCCGGCTGACGCTCGGCGTCATCCCGTCGCTGGCGCCCTATCTGCTGCCGCGGATTCTTCCGCTGTTGCAGAGCCGGTTTCCGGAATTGCAGCTGGAACTGCGCGAAACCCAGACACGGCAGTTGATCGAGGACATCAAGAGCGGCGCGCTCGATGCCGCCATGCTCGCCTTGCCGGTGGCCGAGCCGGAGATCGATACGATTGCCCTGTTCGAGGATCTGTTCCTGCTGGCGGTGCCGGCGAGCGATCCGCGAAAGGAGACCGCGCGGGTGGCCGCTGCAGACATCGATCAGAGCCGGCTGATCCTGCTCGAGGACGGCCACTGCCTGCGCGACCAGGCACTGGCGTTCTGCGCCACCGCGACGCGGGTCCGCAGCGGCGCCGGCACCGTGTTCGGCGCCAGCAGCCTGAACACGGTGATGCAGATGGTTGCGGGCGGCTACGGCGTCACGCTGATTCCGCAGATCGCCGCCGATGTCGAGCGGCGCGACGCGCGCGTGAAATTCCTGCGGCTGGAAAATCCGCAGCCCGGCCGCAGCATCGGCCTCGTGTTCCGCCGCACCTCGCCGCGCAAGGCGGACTTTGCGGCGCTGGGCGAGGTGGTGAAGGAGAGTGTGGGGGAGACGGTGGCGAAGAGTACGAACAAGAAACCCGGTTGATCGCGGGACCGCCATCTTCTCCCTCTCCCGCTTGCGGGGGAGGGCCGGGGTGGGGGTGCTTCAGCGGGTTCACTGCCAGCAGTTGAGCGGAGGAGAGAGCCCCCTCCCTAACCCTCCCCCGCAAGCGGGAGAGGGGACGGAGCGTCACTGCCGAGCGACTGAAAGTGAGCTTATATTAGACCCCCAGCGTGCCGGCCTTCGCCGCCGCATAGCGCTCGGCGATCTTCGTCCAGTTCACCGTATTCCACCACGCCTTGAGGTAGTCCGCGCGGCGGTTCTGGTAGTTGAGATAATAGGCATGCTCCCAGACGTCGTTGCCCATCAAGGCGCGCTTGCCGTCCATGATCGGGTTGTCCTGGTTCGGCCGAGTCTCGATCGCGAGCTTGCCTTCCTTGGTCACGGTCACGAATACCCAGCCCGAGCCGAACTGGCGGCCGCCCGCGGCGTTGAAATCGGTCTGGAATTTCTCGAGGCCGCCGAGATCCTTGTCGATCGCGGCCAGCACTTCGCCCTCGGGCTTGCCGCCGTTCGATCCCATGATCTCCCAGAACATGGTGTGGTTGGCGTGGCCGCCGAGATTGTTGCGAACGGCGAATTTGATGTCGTCGTTCAGGGCATTGAGGTTGCCGAGCACGTCGGTGATCTTGCTGCTGCCGAGCTGCGGATTGGTCTTGGCGATAGTGTTGAGGTTCGCGACATAGGCGGCATGATGCCGGTCATGGTGGATTTCCATGGTCCTGGCATCGATGTGGGGTTCCAGCGCATTGAATGCATAGGTCAGCGGCGGGAGCACGAAAGGGCCTGCGGCGGGCGCGGCAGCGGGGGCAGCGGCAGTCGCCTGGGCGAATACAGCGCGTGGCGCGACGGCGGCGGCGGCGATGCCTGCGGCCATCGTGACGAAATGGCGACGGGATATGGCGGACATGAGAGGTCTCCCTGGGCTGGTGCGAGCACGGGGTGCTCGATTCGGAACATGGTAATGAACGAGGTCGGCGGTTGACGCAAAATCCGATTTCAGGCGACCGGCCGCCTGTGGCCGGGAGAAACGCGCAAGCATCAACTACGTGCCGGGTGGCCGGCGGTTTCGGCCGAGTCTGCGGCGGAATCGCGCATGCCGATCATCGAGATGTGATCGGCCTCTCATGGAAGCCAACAAAAAGGGCGGCTGAAAAGCCGCCCTTCGTTGTCTCTTGCCGTTGCGACGATTACTCGCCGGCGGCTTCGCGCGCCGGAGCTTCGGCCTTCTGGCCGGCTTCGAGGTCCTCGCCGGTCACCTGGTCGACCGCCTTCATCGACAGACGCGTCTTGCCGCGATCGTCGAAGCCGAGCAGCTTGACCTTGACCTTGTCGCCTTCCTTGACGACATCGGAGGTCTTCTGCACGCGGGCCGATGCGAGCTGGCTGATGTGGACGAGGCCGTCCTTGGCGCCGAAGAAGTTCACGAACGCGCCGAACTCCATCACCTTGACCACGGTGCCGTCATAGATCTGGCCGAGTTCCGGATCGGAAGCGATCGACTTGATCCACTTGATCGCCGCCTTGATCGATTCGCCGTCGGCGGACGCGACCTTGACGGTGCCGTCGTCGTCGATGTTGACCTTGGCGCCGGTCTTTTCCACGATTTCGCGGATCACCTTGCCGCCGGTGCCGATCACTTCACGGATCTTGTCGGTCGGGATCTTGAAGGTCTCGATGCGCGGCGCGTATTCGCCGAGCTCGGCGCGGGCGTTGGTCAACGCCTTCGACATCTCGCCGAGGATGTGGATACGCCCGTCCTTGGCCTGGCCGAGCGCGACCTTCATGATCTCCTCGGTAATGCCGGCGATCTTGATGTCCATCTGCAGCGAGGTGATGCCGACGTCGGTGCCGGCGACCTTGAAGTCCATGTCGCCGAGATGATCCTCGTCACCGAGGATGTCGGACAGCACCGCGAAGCGCGAACCTTCCAGGATGAGGCCCATGGCGATACCCGCCGTCGGCCGCTTCAGGGGAACGCCCGCGTCCATCAGCGCCAGCGAAGCGCCGCAGACCGAAGCCATCGAGGACGATCCGTTCGACTCGGTGATCTCGGAGACGACGCGCACCGTGTAGGGGAATTCGTGGTGCGGCGGCAGAACCGGGTGGATCGCGCGCCAGGCCAGCTTGCCGTGGCCGATTTCACGCCGCTTGGTGCCGCCCATGCGTCCGGTCTCACCGACCGAGTAGGGAGGAAAGTTGTAGTGGAGCAGGAACTGCTCCTTGTAGGTGCCTGACAGCGAGTCGATGTACTGCTCGTCCTCCCCGGTGCCGAGCGTGGTCACCACCATCGCCTGGGTTTCACCGCGGGTGAACAGCGCCGAACCGTGGGCGCGCGGCAGCACGCCGACTTCGGCGATGATCTGGCGCACGGTCTTGGAATCGCGGCCGTCGATGCGCTTGCCGGTGTCGAGGATGTTCCAGCGAACGATCTTGGCTTCCAGTTCCTTGAACACGCCGGCGATGCGGAGCTTGTCGTATTTCGGCTCCTGGCCTTCCGGGAAATAGTGCGCCATCACCTTTTCCTTGGCCTTGCCGACCGCCGCATAGCGGTCCTGCTTGATCGGGATGGAATAGGCGGCGCGCAGCTCGGTCTCGATCAGGCCCAGAATCTCTTTTTCCAGCACGCTTTCGTCGACGACCTTGACGTCGCGCGGCTCCTTGGCGGCCTTCTCGGCGAGTTCGATGATCGCGTTGACCACCGGCTGGAAATGCCGGTGTCCGAACATCACGGCGCCGAGCATGATGTCTTCGTTGAGTTCCTTGGCTTCCGATTCCACCATCAGCACGGCGTCGGCGGTGCCGGCGACGACGAGATCGAGCTGGGTTTCGACCATCTCGTCGAGCGTCGGGTTCAGCACATATTCGTCATTGATGAAGCCGACGCGGGCGGCACCGATCGGGCCCTTGAAGGGGGCTCCCGAAATGGTCAGCGCCGCGGAGGCGGCAACCAGCGCCAGAATGTCGGGATCGTTCTCCATGTCGTGCGACAGCACGGTGACGATGACCTGGGTCTCGTTGCGCCAGCCATCGACGAACAGCGGACGGATCGGACGGTCGATCAGGCGGGAGACCAGCGTTTCCTTCTCGGTGGGCCGGCCCTCGCGCTTGAAGTAGCCGCCGGGAATGCGCCCCGCGGCGTAGGTCTTTTCGATGTAGTCGACGGTCAGCGGCAGGAAGTCGACGCCATCGCGGGCGTTCTTGGCGGCCACCACGGTGGCAAGCACCACGGTCTCGCCGTAGGTGGCGAGCACGGCGCCATCGGCCTGACGGGCGATCTTGCCGGTTTCAAGCCTGAGGGGACGCCCACCCCAGTCGATTTCGACTGAATGAATATTGAACATGTAGGTCTTCTTTCTTGGGTTTACGAAAGAACGTCGGCCCAGAAACACAAAGACCATGCGCAAGATTGCGAGACGCTGATCACGATACGAGATCAGCGTCCGGCGATCCTGCCATGGTCTTTATACTTCGGATGGCGTCCATCCTTTCGGTAGTACGGGCATCTTGCCCCGCCCAGCGGCCGGATTGCTGCTGGACGTGTTTGAGCATGATCGTCTCCGAAAATCGGAGCCTGGGTTCCAGAAGATCATGCGAAAACGCGCGCGAGATGCGCGCGTGAACTTGCGCTCAACGACGAATGTTGTGCTTTTCGAGCAGCGCCTTGTAACGCCCTTCGTCCTTGCGCTTGATGTAATCGAGCAAGGAACGGCGCGTGGCGACCATTTTCAAGAGGCCCCGGCGTGAATGATTGTCCTTCACGTGGGATTTGAAATGCCCGGTGAGGTTATTGATGCGTTCCGACAGGATCGCAACCTGAACCTCGGGCGAGCCGGTGTCGCCGGCCTTGTTGGCATTCGTCTTGATGACTTCCGCTTTGCGTTCGGCGGTAATCGACATCGTCAAACTCTTTCATTGCTGCGAGCCGAACTGGCGGTCAGTCCGGTCAGGTTAAACACGCGCTTGGGGATGAGTTCGCCATTGCCAATTTCGGCGAGGGCCAAAAGCCGGCCTGCCACCGTGACATAGACTGTGCCGCTACTATTGGGCGCATCCCGTCCGCGCAACAAAACGGCCTGGCCCCGATGGAGCCTTGCCGCATCAGCCCGTGTGACGGCCAGTGCCGGGATGTCGTCCAGCGCGGTCTCAACGGGCAAAAGCGCGTCGGCGAGGCTACCCTCGCCAGACGCGGCTCTATCGCACAAAGCCTCCAACTGTTCCAGCGGAATCATGTCCTTCTCGCCGAACGGCCCTACCAAGGTCCGGCGCAGCGCGCAGATATGGCCGAAACAGCCCAAAATACGACCCATATCGCGGGCCAGCGCCCGCACATAGGTTCCCTTGCCGCACTCGGCCTCGAACACCGAATGGCTGTTATCCGGTTGTTCCACAAGGGATAAATGGTGAATCTCGACCGGGCGCGGCTTCAGGTCGACGGTTTCGCCGTCGCGCGCCAGATCATAGGCGCGCTCGCCCTGGACCTTGATCGCGGAATATTGCGGCGGGATCTGCTCGATCACGCCGGTAAAGCGCGGCAGCAGGGCCCTGATATCCTCGACGGTCGGCCTGAGATCGCTGGTCCGGGTCGCGCGCCCCTCGGTATCGTCGGTGTCGCGTTCCTCGCCCCAGGCCACCGTAAAGCGGTAGCGCTTGCGGCCGTCCATCACGAAGGGAACCGTCTTGGTGGCTTCGCCCAGCGCGATCGGCAGGCCGCCGGAAGCCAGCGGATCGAGCGTGCCGGCGTGGCCGGCGCGCTTGGCCGTGAACAGCCGCTTCACCACCGCGACCGCCTGGGTCGAGGTCATGCCGATCGGCTTGTCGAGGATCACCCAGCCATGAACGTCGCGCTTGTCGCGCCGCATCTGGTTGTTGGGGCGCGGCTGCTTGCCGGAGCGCGGCCGGTTCTCGTCGCGAACCTGATTCGCGTCGCGATTCGCTCCCGAAGAAATATTTTTTTCAGGCGCTTCCGAATCGCCGATTTCCGGCTCGATCACGCTGTTGGCGGTGGTCACGATCATTCCTTGTCGTCCGAATCGGGTGCGAGGTCTCTTTGCACCGCAGGTGTTCGCAGTAATTTCTCTATTCGTTCCGCTTCCTCGAATCGTTCGTCGACGCGGAAGCGAACATCAGGCGCGAATTTCAGGTTAACGCGGTGCGCGATCTCGCCGCGCAGGAACTTCTTGTTGCGCTCCAGCGCCGCGATCACCTTTTCGATGTCACGGCCGCCGAGCGGCATCACATAAACCGTCGCGAGCTTCAGGTCCGGCGACATCCGCACCTCCGGCACGGTGATGATGTGACCCTCGAGGTCCGGGTCGTGCACGCTACCCTGCGACAGGATATCGGCGACGGCGTGGCGCACCACCTCGCCGACGCGCAACTGACGCTGCGAGCCGCCGGGAGCGGAGTCCTTCTTGTGGTGACTGGGCATGGCGGTCTCTCGAAAACGAATCGTCATGGCCGGCTAAAGCGCGAAGCGCGTCTTCGCGTTCGATGCCCCGGCCATCGACATCCTTCTTGCGGTTGAATTCCTGGAGACGTGCATGCCCGGCACATCCAGTGCGATGGCCGGGCAATGACGTCGAACTAGTTCAATATCCTTCTGACGAAGCCGTAAGGTTCAGACTTACAGGCTGCGCTGGATGGTCTCCACGCGATAACATTCGATGACGTCGCCGGCCCGCATGTCGCCGTAATTCTCGAACGCCATGCCGCATTCCTGGCCGGACTGTACTTCCTTCACTTCGTCCTTGAAGCGCTTCAGCGTCGACAGTTTGCCTTCATGCACGACGACGTTGTCGCGGATCAGGCGGACGTTGGCGCCGCGTTCCACGGTGCCGTCGGTGACGCGGCAGCCCGCGACCTTGCCGACCTTGGAGATGTTGAACACTTCCAGGATCAGGGCATTGCCCAGCATGGTCTCGCGCAGCGTCGGCGCCAGCAGGCCCGACATCGCCTTCTTCACGTCATCGACGAGGTCGTAGATGATGTTGTAGTAGCGGATTTCGATGCCGTTGCGCTTGGCGGCGGCGGCGGCTTCCTTGTGGGCGCGGACGTTGAAGCCGATGATGGCGGCATTGAAGCCTTCCGCCAGCGTGACGTCGGATTCCGAAATGCCGCCGACACCTGCGTGCAGAATGCGCGCCATGACTTCTTCGGTACCGAGCTTGTCGAGCGAGCCCAAGATCGCTTCCAGCGAGCCCTGCACGTCGGCCTTGATGATTAGCGGGAAGTCCTTGCGGCCCGTGGTCTTGAGTTGCGACATCATCTGCTCGAGCGAGCCGCGCATGCCGGAAATCGAGGCAGCCGCGTTCTCGCGCTTCTGATGGGCGCGGTAGCTCGTGACCTGGCGGGCGCGGGCTTCGTTCTCGACCACGGCAAGCCGGTCGCCGGCTTCCGGCGGGCCGTTGAAGCCGAGCACCTCGACCGGGACGGACGGGCCGGCCTCGTCGATGGTGACGCCCTGATCGTTGATCAGCGCACGGACCCGGCCCATTTCGGCGCCGGCGACGATGATGTCGCCCACGCGCAAGGTGCCGCGCTGCACCAGCACGGTCGCGACCGGACCGCGGCCGCGATCGAGCTTGGCTTCGATCACGGTGCCTTCGGCGGGACGCGAGACGTTGGTCTTGAGGTCGAGCAGTTCGGCCTGCAGCGCCACCATTTCCAGGAGCTTGTCGAGGTTGGTCTTGTTCTTGGCGGAAACCTCGACGTCGACGACGTCGCCGCCCATCGATTCGACCTGCACTTCGTATTGCAGCAGCTCGGTGCGGACCCGCTCCGGCTTGGCGTCGGGCTTGTCGATCTTGTTGATCGCGATGATCATCGGAACCTTGGCCGCCTTGGCGTGATTGATCGCCTCGATGGTCTGCGGCATGACGCCGTCATCGGCCGCGACCACCAGGATCACGATGTCGGTGACCTTGGCGCCGCGGGCGCGCATCGCGGTGAACGCGGCGTGGCCCGGGGTGTCGATGAAGGTGATCTTCTTGCCGCTTTCCGGCGAGGTCACCTGATAGGCGCCGATATGCTGGGTGATGCCGCCGGCTTCGCCTGACACCACGTTGGCGTGGCGCAGCGCGTCGAGCAGCGAGGTCTTGCCGTGGTCGACGTGACCCATCACGGTGACGACGGGCGAACGCGGCTCGGTATCGGTGGAATCGTCGACGATGTCGAACAGGCCTTCCTCGACGTCCGAGGCGGCGACGCGCTTGACGGTGTGGCCGAGTTCCTCGGCGATCAGCTGGGCGGTGTCGGCATCGATCACGTCGGTGATCTTGTGCATCGCGCCCTGCTTCATCAGCAGGCGGATGACGTCGACCGCGCGTTCCGACATGCGGTTGGCGAGTTCCTGGATGTTGATGGCTTCCGGAATCACCACTTCGCGGATCAGCTTTTCCTTCGGCTCGTTGGACTGGTGTCCCTTGAGGCGCTGGGTGCGGCGGCGGAACGAGGCGATCGAACGCTCGCGCACGTCGTCGGCGGTCAGCGCGGTGACCAGCGTCAGGCGGCCGCGCTGCTTTTGCGGCGCCGGCTTGGCGGTCGTCTTCGGCGGCACGGCGGGGCGCACGGCGCCGCCCGGACCGCGACGGATCTGGCGCGGACCTTCATCCTCGTCGGTGGCTTCGGCGGCAACGCCGGGAGCGCGCGCGGCGGGCGCAGCGGCAGCCTTGGCGGCAGCGGCGGTCTTGGCTTCGGCTTCGCCAAAACGCTTCTTGGCTTCGAGTTCGGCCTTGCGCTTGGCTTCCTCGTCCTGGCGGTGGCGTTCTTCCTCGGCCTTGCGGCGGGCCTCGGCGGCCTCGCGCTCGGCCTGCTCGATGCCTTCCTTGGAATTGCGGCGCCGGGCTTCCTCTTCGGCCAGCCGGCGTTCCTCGGTGTCGCGAACCCTGGCGTCGGCAAGGGCGCTGGCGCGGGCGGTGCGTTCATCGTCGGTCAGCGTCTGCAGCACGACGCCTGAATTGCGTCGCGGCGGAGCCGGCGGGGCGGCGGGACGGGCGAGCGGCGCGGCCGGCCTGGGAGGTGCTGCCTTGGCAACGACCGGCTCCGGCGCGTGCGGCGCTTCGGCTGGCCCATCGCCACCGACGCGGCGCTTGCCACGCTTCTCGACCACGACCTGCTTGGTCCGGCCGTGGCTGAAGCTCTGGCGCACGGTGCCCGTCTCGACGCGCGGCTTCAGCGTCAAGGTCTTGGTCGGAACACTCAGTGTCTTGTCGCCAGGCGTTTTCGTATCAACCATTCAGCAGTCCTAATCTTGTTCTGTTGTGCGTGTCCGCACAGTCTGTTCAGGCAAATTCTTCGACAAGTTCTTGTTAGACAAGTTTTTGGCCGCATCGCCGGCAGTCTTGTCGTCATCCGCCATCCGGTATCGGACCAGGAGTTGGCTGCGCGACAGGAACGTCTTGCTCGCCGGGCCCGCGAGCACGGCAGCATGTATCACATTTGACCGCCCTAGTGCCAAATCCAATTGTTCGGACGTCAGCGCCGTGACGACCGGCAATTCGGGCGATTCATCGCCAATTCCGGCGTTTTGCCTGACGATGGCGTCCAATTTGCGGATTCCGTCCGCGGCGCCGTCCGAGGCGTGGATCAGGGCGCTGACAGAATTTTGCGCCTGCCCCGGCTTCAGGGCGCCCTCGACCTTGCTGAAGCCGGACACCACCTGGCCGGCCTTGGCGGCCATCGCCAGCGCCTCGCTGACGCTGCGCACCAGCAGGGCCTCGGTATCCGCCGCCAGCGTGGCCGCGGCCCGGACCTCGCGCTTGAAGCCCTTGCTGAACTGGTTACGCCGGACCGCTTCCGCAACCGCCTGCCGGGAGGCCGAAACCCACAGGCCCCGGCCGGGAAGCCTGCGCTTCAGGTCCGGGGTCACCTCGCCCTGGGGGGCTACGACAAACCGGATCAGTTCGTCGATCGGCCGCACCACTCGCGTGACCGCGCACATCCGCACCGTCGCGGACCTGTTGGTCCGCGGTCCGTTGTCGAGATCGGGGTCGGCGAGTGCAAGCATGCGTGCGACATCTCTCCTGTCATCTGCGCGTTACGGTCGCGCAGAACCGGTAGCCAATTTCGAAGGAACCGCGCATCAAACCGGCTGGTCTTCGGTGGTCTCGGCCTCGTCGGTCTTCTTGACGAGGTCGGCCTCGGTGATCCAGCCGGCGATGACGCGCGCCTGCATGATCATGTTCTCGGCATCGTCGCGCGAGATTTCGTTGGCGTCGAGAATGCCGGGGTGCTTGGTCGGCTCGGCGCCTTCCTTGCGTTCGGTCCAGCCCACCAGATCGTCGGTGGCGCAACCGGCGAGGTCCTCGACCGTCTTGATCTCGTTCTCGCCGAATTTCACCAGCATCTTCGAAGTCACGCCGGGCACCGTCTTCAGAGCGTCATCCACACCGAGTTCCTTACGTTTGTTTTCGAGCTCGCTTTCGAGCGTTTCCAGATATTCTCGGGCCCGGCTCTGCAGCTCGTTGGCGGTTTCGTCGTCGAAACCTTCGATGCCGGCCAGTTCCTTGACGTCGACCAGCGCCAGTTCCTCCACCGAGGTGAAGCCTTCGGACGCCAGCAATTGGCCGACCACTTCGTCGACATTGAGCGCTTCCATGAACACCCGCGTGGAGTTCTCGAAATCGGCCTGGCGGCGCTCGGATTCTTCCTGTTCGGTCAGAATGTCGATGTCCCAGCCGGTCAGCTGCGAGGCGAGACGAACGTTCTGTCCGCGCCGGCCGATCGCCAGCGACAGCTGGTTGTTGGTGTCGGGAACCACGACCTCGATGCGCTCGCGGTCCTCGTCGATCACGACCTTGGCGACTTCGGCGGGCGCCAGCGCGTTGACGACGAAGGTCGCGATGTCGGGCGACCACGGGATGATGTCGATCTTCTCGCCCTGCAATTCGTTGACCACCGCCTGCACCCGCGAGCCGCGCATGCCGACGCAGGCGCCGACCGGATCGACCGAGGAATCCCTTGAAATCACGCCGATTTTCGCGCGCGATCCGGGATCGCGGGCGACCGCCTTGATCTCGACGATGCCGTCATAGATCTCGGGCACTTCCTGCGCGAACAGCTTCGCCATGAACTGCGGATGGGTGCGGGAGAGGAAGATCTGCGGCCCGCGGGTTTCGCGGCGCACGTCGAAAATATAGGCGCGGACGCGGTCGCCGTTGCGGAACACCTCGCGCGGCAGCATTTCGTCGCGGCGGATGATGGCTTCGCCACGGCCCAGATCGACAATGACGCTGCCATATTCGACGCGCTTGACGATGCCGTTGACGATGTCGCCGATGCGGTCCTTGAATTCCTGATACTGCCGGTCGCGCTCGGCCTCGCGCACCTTCTGCACGATCACCTGCTTGGCGGACTGCGCGGCAATGCGGCCATATTCCAGCGGCGGCAGGGTGTCGGCGATGGTGTCGCCGACCTGCGCGCCGGGATTGGCGCGCTGCGCGTCGATCAATGAAATCTGGTTCGACGAGTTCTCGACCTGCTCGACCACCAGCATGTGGCGCGACAGCCGCAATTCGCCCTTCTTGGCGTCGATCTCGGCGTGGACGTCGGTCTCGCTGCCGTAGCGGGCCCGCGCCGCCTTGGCGATGGCGTCTTCCATCGCCGCGATCACGATCGAGCGGTCGATCGATTTCTCGCGCGCCACCGCGTCCGCGATCTGCAGCAGTTCAAGTTTATTGGCGCTGACAGCTGCCATGGTTCATTCTCCTTCAGTGGGATCGATTTCGCCTCTTCGCAGTCTGTCTGCGGCGAGGCGGTGTTCCTTGGTGTTCTTCGGGGCGATCTTCTTTGCCGGCTTCAACTTCGCCTTCGGCGCATTGCTCTTGGTCGGGTCGCTTCTCTTCGCGTGCGGCGGGGGCGGCGGCTTGATTCCGAGATTCTGCTTCATCTCGCGCTCAGCCAGCTTGCCGCGCCGCATCGACTCCGCGACCAGTTCGTCCGTCAGCACCAGCCGGGCGTCGGCGATGTCTTCCATGACCAGCAAGACCTCGGGATACTCGTCGCCGCGAACGTCATCGCGACGCAAATGCACGGCATCGCCCTCGACGCCGCCGAGCATGCCGCGAAACCGCTTGCGGCCCTGATGCGCGACCGCCATCTCGATCTTCACGAGATGGCCGGCATAGCGTTCGAAATCGGAGCGGCGCACCAGCGGCCGGTCGATCCCGGGCGAGGAAATCTCCAGCCGGTAGGCCTTCTCGATCGGGTCGGCGACATCAAGCACCGGCGACAGCGCCTTCGAGATCGCCTCGCAATCGTCGATCAGCATGGTTCCGTCAGGCCGTTCCGCCATGATCTGGACGGTGCAGCCGAATTCGCCTGAAATCTTGATCCGCACCAGCCGGTAGCCCATGCCCTGCAGCACCGGGCCGGCCACCGCCGATACCCGCGCCGCGACGCCCGGCTCGACCACGAGACGCGGCTCGGCAAGCAGATCGAAGTCCACGGAACCAGCAGTTGGGTCGGTCATGGCCAGGGTCAAATTTGGTCTAACTTGCAGTGGGTTAGCCGGATTCAAGCGCGGTCCGGCAGGGCTGCCCCGAATGGAACCCGGCGCCGCACCCAGCGCCGGCCTCGTTCAGGTAATAAAAAAGAGCGGGTCCCGAGGGGCCCACTCTCAATACGCGATCGTATGAGAACCATAAGTTGCGGCTGATATAGCGGTTTTCCACTGTGACGGCAAGGCCCGTGAGTCCGCAAACCCGTGATTTTGCGGCCTTTCCGGCAGGTTTCAACCTAACCCTTCCTTCACGAACGCCACCTAACGTGCCGAAATATCCGCCAATGCGGCGCGTTTGAGTGTGTTTTGGATGACCATCGCCACATCGCTGATCCCGGGGCTTGATGAGATCGTCAGAAATGGCGATCCCAAGCGTCGCGCCGAGGCCGCGCGGCGGATCACGGAGCTGTATCTGCAGGGCGCGGCGAATTACCGGGCCGACCATGTCGACCTGTTCGACGGCATTCTGACCGGCCTCGTTCCGCACGCCGAACTCGCCGCGCGCGCCGATCTGGCCGAGCGGTTGTCGATCCTCGCCAATGCGCCGCGCGCGCTGGTCGGGCAACTCGCGCGCGAAGACGAGATCGCGATCGCCGGTCCGCTGCTGCGCCGATCGTCCGTCATCGACGAGCAGGCGCTGGTCGAAATCGCCCGCAGCAAGGGCCAGGACCATTTGCTGGCGATGTCGGAGCGGCCGACGCTTTCTCCCGATCTCACCGATGTCATGGTACGCCGCGGCGATCGCGAGGTGGTGCGGCGCGCCGCGGGCAATGCGGGCGCGCTGTTTTCGCACGCCGGATATTCCGGCCTGATCAAGCGCGCCGGCCAGGACGCCGTGCTGACGCTCGCGGTCGGCCAGCGCGCCGATCTTTCAGGGCCGCAGCTGAAGGAGCTGCTGGCAGGATCGGTCGAGGTGGTCCGCCGCCGCCTGTTCGAACTGGTCAGGCCCGAGCGGCAGGCCGATATCGAGGCGGCGATGGGCGAAATCTCCAGCCTGCCGGGCGCCGCGAGTCGCCGCGACTTCGCGCCGGCGCAGCGCGCCGTGCTGGCGCTGCATGATGCGGGCGAATTGAACGAAGCAGCACTCCTCGGCTTTGCCAAGGCTTTCAAATATGAGGAATCGATTGCGACGCTGTCCGCCATGGCGGCGGTGAAACTCGATACCCTGGACCGCCTGATTGCCGGCGACCGCCACGATCCGATCCTGATCGTCGGCAAGGTGATCGGCCTCGAATGGCCCACCGTGCGCGCGCTGATCCTGCTGCGGCTCGGCCCCAACCGGGTGCCGTCGCCGTCGGACATCGAGAGCGCACGGGTGAATTTCGCGCGGCTGATGCCTTCCACGGCCGAGCGCGTGGTGACGTTCTGGCAGGCCCGCCAGACGGCGTGATGCCGTCATTGCGAGCGAAGCGAAGCAATCCATTCTTTCTTTGCGCGGCAAGCTGGATTGCTTGTGCGCCAGGCGAAGCTGGCGTGATCCTACCGGTGAAAGTCCGGTCCGGGTAGGCCGTAGCGGGCGCCCGGTAACGAGTGTTGCGTGGTCGCCGGCGACGACGGCTGCGAAGCGTACACAGTGATCGTGTG
>NZ_JAURXB010000223.1 GCF_030654605.1 Bradyrhizobium sp. | reverse complement strand
ATCAGCGCGATGCGAAAACAGTTCCTGAAATTCATTCGGATGTCCCCATAGGCCGTGCAGACTGGCGTTTCGCGGGCCTCGCCCCGGATCAGGCCGGCAAAACGCAACGCTGGAATATTAGCACGCGAGGCCCGATCTAGTCCCATGACAGATATGTCATGCGCGCCCGCCGGGTGTGGGCGCCCGACACAGATTTGCCGCACTGGCCAATCCGTCCATATTCGCCATATAAGACAGGCATAAGTGACGGAAATTCGATGAGCGCGCTCGCCAACCACGCATTCGCCAAGATGAACGGCATCGGCAACGAGATCGTCGTGGTCGACCTGCGCGATGCGCCCGCCGCCGTCACGCCGGAGGACGCGCGCGCAGTCGCCTCGCCGGCCGGGGTGCATTACGACCAGCTGATGGTGCTGCAGCCGCCGCGTCTGGCCGGCACCGAGGCCTTCATCCGGATCTACAACAATGACGGTTCCGAATCCGCCGCGTGCGGCAACGGCATGCGCTGCGTGGTGCGACGGCTGTTCGAAAAGACCGGCCAGACCGCCGTCACCTTCGAGACCCGGGCCGGCCTGCTGAACTGCTGGCAGGGACCTGCGCCCGATCTCTACACCGTCGACATGGGCGCCCCGAAATTCGGCTGGAAGGACATCCCGCTGGCGGAAGAGTTTCGCGACACCCGCTACATCGAATTGCAGGTCGGGCCAATCGATGCGCCGATCCTGCATTCGCCATCGGTGGTCTCGATGGGCAATCCGCACGCGATCTTCTGGGTCGACGACGTCAATGGCTATGATCTCGCCCGCTTCGGACCGCTATTGGAAAACCACCCGATTTTCCCCGAGCGCGCCAACATCACGCTGGCCCATATCGTCGATCGCGATCACATCACGATCCGCACCTGGGAGCGCGGCGCGGGGCTGACCAAAGCCTGCGGCTCGGCGGCCTGCGCCACCGCGGTGGCGGCGGCGCGACTGAAGCGCACCAACCGCGTGGTGCGGATCGCGCTGCCCGGGGGCGAGCTTGCGATCGAATGGCGCGAGGGCGACGATCACGTGCTGATGACGGGCACGGCTGATTTCGAATATGAGAGCCAGTTCGATCCCGCCTTGTTCGCCAGCGTCGCCTGACCATGGGCGTCGACATCGTCACCTTCGGCTGCCGTCTCAACGCGTTCGAATCCGAAGTGATCTTGCGCGAGGCCGGGCGGGCCGGGCTCACCGATACCATCGTCATCAACAGCTGCGCGGTCACCAACGAGGCCGTGGCGCAAGCGCGGCAATCGATCCGGCGGCTGAAGCGCGAACGTCCCTCGGCGCGCATCGTCGTGACCGGCTGCGCGGCGCAGACGCAAGCCGCGATGTTCGCGGATATGACCGAGGTCGATCGCGTCGTCGGCAATGACGACAAGATGCAGGGGCAAGCCTGGCGCAACGCGCGCGCCGCGTTCGACGCGGCGCCGGCATTCGGCATCGAGGCCAGTGAAAAGATTGCGGTCGCCGATATCATGGCGGTCACGGAGATGGCGCCGCATCTCCTGGAAGGATTTGCACGCGGCCTGCCGCGGGTGTTCGTGCAGGTGCAGAACGGCTGCGACCACCGCTGCACCTTCTGCATCATCCCCTATGGCCGCGGCAATTCGCGTTCGGTGCCGATGGGCGCGGTGGTCGACCAGGTCCGCGCGCTGGCCGAACGCGGCCACGCCGAGATCGTGCTGACCGGCGTGGACCTCACGAGCTATGGCGCTGACCTGCCGGGCGCGCCGAAGCTGGGCGCACTGACCAAACAGATTTTACGGCATGTGCCGGAGCTGAAGCGGCTGCGGATCTCGTCGATCGATTCGATCGAGGTCGACCGCGACCTGCTCGACGTCATCGCCGACGACGCGCGGCTGATGCCGCATCTGCATCTGTCGCTGCAGTCGGGCGACGATCTGATCCTGAAGCGGATGAAGCGGCGGCATTCCCGCGCCGATGCGATTGATTTCTGCGCGCAGGTGCGGCGGCTGCGACCGGACATCGCGCTCAGCGCCGATATCATTGCGGGCTTTCCGACCGAGACGGAAGAAATGTTCGCGCGCTCGCAGGCTCTGGTGGAAGAATGCGGCCTCACCTTCCTGCACGTGTTTCCCTATTCGCCGCGGCCGGGCACCCCGGCGGCGCGGATGCCGCAGGTCGACGGCAATGCGATCAAGCAACGCGCGAAGCGGTTGCGCGCAACCGGCGAGGCCGCGCTGCAGAAGCGGCTGGCGTCGGAAGTGGGCTCGTTGAGGCAGGCGCTGATCGAGAGTGGCACGCAGGGACGCACCGAACATTTTCTACCGGTGGCGATTGCGGGTGAGGTGCCCGGTGCAGTGCGGGCGCTTGTTATCGCCGGGCATGACGGCGCGCGGTTGACGGTGTAAAGCACTGAGCGCCACCATCCTCAACTCGTCATCGCCCGACTTGATCGGGCGACCCAGTACGCCGTGACGTCTCGTTTGAACTCAGGCGCCTCTGGAATGCTGGGTCCCCCGCTTTCGCGGAGGACGACAGCGCTGGTGTGGTCGCACCGTGCTCCGTCCACGGAAGCCTATTCCCCGTTCCAGCCACACATCCGCAGCCGCTCATGCAGATGCTTCGGCGCCGGCGCCACCACGCGCACCGGCTCCTTGTTCCTGGAAATCGGAATCACGATCTCGCGGGAATGCAGATGCAGGGTCGGCTCGCCAAAACGCGGACCGCTGCCGTAGATGTTGTCGCCGAAGATCGGCCAGCCCGATGCCGAGGTGTGGACCCGCAATTGATGGGTGCGGCCGGTGACCGGTTCGAGCGCGAGCCAGCTCAGTCCGCCGCCGCGCCCCAGCACTTTCCAGTTGGTGATCGCCGTCTGGCCCTCGGGGTCGGGTTTCTGCCACCAGCCGCGCTCGGCATTGAGGCGGCCGAGCGGCATGTCGATGATGCCTTCATCCTGGGCAGGGTCGCCCTCGACCACCGCCCAATAGGTCTTCGAAATCTTGCCATGCTTGAACAACAGGCCGAGCGAGGCGGTGGCCTTGCGGTGGCGTCCCAGCACGAGACAGCCCGAGGTGTCGCGGTCGAGCCGGTGGGCCAGCACCGGCGGCCGCGGCAGGCCGAAGCGCAAGGCGTCGAATGAGGTTTCCAGATTGGCGCCACCCTTGGGGCCGCGGTGCACCGGAAGCCCCGCCGGCTTGTCGATCACCAGCATCAGCCCGTCGCGATGGAGCACGCGGGACTGGATTTCCTCCGCGGTCAATTCGGGAACCGGGATCGTTTGGTCGAGACTTTCGCTCATGGCGCGAAACCGCTAACACACCGTCAGCATGAACGACACTCCGGAAAAGACAAAACTGAGCTGGTGGCGGCGGCTGTCCAGCGGGCTGAAGCGCACTTCGAGCTCGCTTGGAACCGCGGTTGCCGATCTCGTGACGAAACGCAAGCTCGACCGCGCCATGCTCGAGGACATCGAGGACGTGCTGCTGCGCGCCGATCTCGGCACCGAGGTGGCGGCACGGATCTCGGCGGCGGTCGGCCACGGCCGTTACGACAAGACGATCTCGGCGGACGACGTCAAAGCCGTGGTTGCGACCGAAGTCGAGAAGGTTTTGACGGCGGTGGCAAGGCCGCTGGTGATCGACGCGACGCTAAAGCCGTTCGTCATTCTGGTGGTCGGGGTCAATGGTTCCGGCAAGACCACCACCATCGGCAAGCTCGCCGCCAAGCTGGCGGCCGAAGGCCGCAAGGTGATGCTGGCCGCCGGCGACACTTTTCGCGCTGCCGCGATCGAGCAGCTAAAGATCTGGGGCGAGCGTACCAAATCGCCCGTGATCGCGGCCACGCAGGGCTCGGATTCCGCCAGCCTCGCCTTCAACGCGCTGACTGCAGCGCGCGAACAACAGCGCGACGTGCTGCTGATCGATACCGCCGGCCGGCTGCAGAACAAGGCCGAACTGATGAACGAGCTCGAAAAGGTGGTTCGCGTCATAAAAAAGGTCGACGACTCGGCGCCGCATGCGGTGCTGCTGGTGCTGGATGCCACGGTGGGACAAAATGCGCTGTCGCAGGTCGAGGCGTTTCATCGTACCGCAGGTGTTACGGGGCTTGTGATGACGAAGCTCGACGGCACCGCGCGGGGCGGAATCCTGGTGGCGCTGGCCGAGAAGCACAAACTGCCGGTGCACTTTATTGGAGTCGGCGAGGGCATCGACGACCTCGCGCCGTTCACCGCACGGGATTTCGCGCAGGCGATCGCCGGGATCGAGTAAGCTTCATCCTTCGAGACGCGCGCAAGAGCGCGCTCCTCAGGATGAGGTCGGAGCTACACAGGAAGCCCTCATCCTGAGGAGCATCGCGCGAAGCGACGCGTCTCGAAGGATGGCGGCACAGGGAATTTGATGGGTTCAACCATGGACAAAACCACGCCGCATCCGCTGTTCAAGCTCGCGACCGAACTCGGTCCGCTGATGATTTTCTTCATCGCCAATGCCAAGTTCAACCTGTTCGTCGCCACCGGCGCGTTCATGGTGGCGGTGACCGCGGCGATGATCGCGTCCTATGTGGTGACGCGGCACGTTCCGATGATGGCGATCGTGACCGCCGTCGTCGTCATCGTGTTCGGCACCCTGACGCTGGTGCTGCACGACGAGACCTTCATCAAGATGAAGCCGACGATCGTCTATTCGCTGTTCGCGGCGATCCTCGGCGGCGGGCTGCTGTTCGGCCGCTCCTTCATCGCCATCATGTTCGACCAGATGTTCAACCTCACGCCGCAGGGCTGGCGCGTCCTGACACTGCGCTGGGCGCTGTTCTTTTTCGCGATGGCGATCCTGAACGAAATGATCTGGCGGACCCAGACCACCGATTTCTGGGTCGGCTTCAAGGTGTTCGGCATGGTGCCGCTGACGATGGTGTTTGCAATCGCGCAGATGCCGCTGATCAAGCGCTATCATCTGGAGCCGGCATCGCTGGAAACGAGCGAAGCCGAAGCGGGCGACGTGACGAAGGGGTAGTTGTCTCAGCCGTCATTGCGAGGAGCGAAGCGACGAAGCAATCCAGCCTGCTTTACGAAACTGGATTGCTTCGCTTCGCTCGCAATGACGAATTAATCAGCTCTTCTGCTTGGCGATGATCTTGTCCTTGATGCCGTCATAGGTCTTCTCGGGCACGATCTTCTTGCTCACCAGTTCGTCCTTGCCCTTGTAGGGACGGCCCTTGATGATCGCGGCCGAATAGGCCTTGCCGACACCCGGCAGCGCATCGAGCTGTTCGGCGGTCGCTGAATTGATGTCGAGCAGTTCGACTTTCGGGGCCGGCGCCATCTTCGATTCGGTGGCCGGTGCCTTCGCGGGAGCGGCCGGCGCCATTTTGCTGTCGGATTTGGCGGCGGGCTGGGTGGCCTGGGCCATGACGGGCGAAGCCGTCAGCAGGCCGAGGGTGAGTGCAGTGGCAGCAAGTGAAGCAAGCGTGAAATGACGCATTTGGGTGTCCCTCCAAGGACTGTTTAAGTAACGCCATCAAGCTAGCTTCGAATTCGTGGCGGCGCCATGGCCGCCAAATGAACGGCAGATAAAAGCGGAAATTTATTTGCGGTGTGAATTCCTCATGGAGAGGAGGCGCGCTTGCGCCGTCTCGAACCATGAGAGCCCGGCTCCATCCTTCGAGACGCGGCGAAGGCGCCGCTCCTCAGAGGGTGAGGACCGAATCAACCCCCCGCCTTCAGCGCCTTCTCGATCTCGACCTTCAGCACGGTCTCGAAATTCGCCTTCGTCACCGGGCCGACCATCTTGTAGAGAATCGTGCCGGCGCGCCCGACCACGAAAGTCTCGGGCACGCCGTAGACGCCCCATTCGATCGAGCCGCGGCCGTTGCCGTCGACGCCGACGAAGCCGAACGGATTGCCATAGCGGCCGAGGAAGCGTCGGGCGTTGTCGGGCGAGTCCTTGTAATTGATGCCGACGAGCTGCAGCCGCTTGTCCTTGCCGAGCTCGGTCAGCAGCGGCGCCTCGTCGTGGCAGGGCACGCACCAGGACGCCCAGACATTGACGACGCTGACCTTGCCCTTGAAGGCGGCCGGATCGAGCCCGGGCACCTGGACGCCGTTCTGGATCAGTCCCTCCAGCTGCGGCAGCGCGGTTTGCGGCGCTGGCCGGCCGATCAGGGCGGAGGGGATTTTCGAGGCATCGCCGCCATAGAGCCGCACCAGGAACAGGCCGGCAACCGCCATGAAGCCGAGCAGCGGCAACGCCACCAGCCAGCGCCGTCGGCGCGGCGCGGCGCCCGGGATCGAGGGGGTGCCCATCAGATGTCCGCCACGCCGCGGCCGGAGCGCCTGGTCACGCCGCTGGCCTCGAGTTCGCGCAGGCGCGCCTTCTGGCGCCGGTAGTCGATCGCGATCCAGACGATCAGGATCAGCACCACGGCGGTTGCCAGCGCGTAGGACATCACGACGAAGGAGGCGTGGGGACTTGATAACATCGCGGTCACGCCGAACGCCGGCTGGCTTGCATCATCTGCAAGCTGCGCACCCGGCGGCGCAGGATCTCGTTGCGCATCGCCGCCAGATGCAGCGTAACGAACAACAGCGAGAACGCCACCGCCATCACCAAAAGCGGAATCAGGAAGCTGCGGTCGAGCGCAGGTCCGCCCATCCGCAGCACCGACGCCGGCTGGTGCAGCGTATTCCACCAGTCCACCGAGAATTTGATGATGGGCAGATTGAGGGCGCCGACCAGCGTCAGGATCGCAGCGGCGCGCGCGGCGCGCGACGGGTCTTCCACCGCGCGCCACAGCGCGATCAGGCCGAGATACATCAGAAACATGATCAGCACCGAGGTCAGCCGCGCATCCCATTCCCAATAGGTGCCCCACATCGGCCGCCCCCATAGCGAGCCGGTGACGAGGGCCAGAAAGGTGAAGGCCGCGCCGATCGGTGCCGCGGCCTTGGCGGCGACATCGGCCAGCGGATGGCGCCATACCAGCGTACCCAGGGCGGCAAGGCTCATCACGCCCCAGACGAACATCGCGAGCCAGGCGTTGGGCACGTGGATGAACATGATCTTGACGGTCGCCCCCTGCTGGTAGTCGTCGGGCGCCATCGCGGCCTGATAGAGGCCGACCAGCAGCAGGATAGTGGTCGCGGCCGCAAGCCACGGCAAAATCCGCGCGGTCAGGCTGAGGAACCGGGTCGGGTTGGCGAGATCGATCAGCGTCATGGCATCCCTGATAGTCGCAGCACTCGCGGCAGGCAATCTGACTTCGTTTGTTTCATTTTGTCTCAGCTAGAGTTGATCGGTATCAATCCAGGCCGTGCCGCAGGCTCGCCGCCGCTGCGAACGGTCCAATGACAAGACTGACCAGCGATAGCGCGCACAGGATCGAAAACGGCGTTCCGAACGATAGCGGCCCCGTGATCGCGGCCTGCGAGGCGGCGACGCCGAAAATCAGCACCGGAATCGACAGCGGCAGCACCAGCACGGCCAGCAGCAGCCCGCCGCGATGCAGCGTCACCGCCAGTGCGGCGCCGATCATGCCGGTAAAGGTCAGCGCCGGCGTGCCCGCCAGCAGGGTCAGCGCCACCGCCGCCGTTGCCGTCGCATTGAGGTTCAACAACAGGCCGAGTACCGGGGTGGCGAGGATCAGCGGCACCCCCGCGGCCAGCCAGTGCGCCAGCGCCTTCGCGGCACAGGTCAGTTCCAGCGGCGTGCGGCTCATCACGATCAGGTCGAGCGAGCCGTCCTCATGGTCGGCCGTGAACAGCCGGTCGAGGGTGAGCAGGCTGGCCAGCAGCGCGCCGAGCCAGAGAATCGCGGGGCCCAGCCGCGTCAGCAAGGCGAGGTCGGGGCCGACCGCGAACGGCATCAGCACCACCACGGTGAGGAAGAACAGGACGCCGATCAGTGCGCCGCCGCCGACCCGCAGTGAGATTTTGATGTCCCGTCGAATCAGCGCAGCCAGCGCGGTCATGCGGCGCCCCCGATCCGTAGTTCACGCGCGGCAATTCCCAGCGGGGCATGGGTGGCTGCGATGATCAGGCCGCCGCGGGCCAGATGATCGCCCATCAGGGCGGCGAACATCGCCTGCCCTGAAGTGTCGAGCGCGTTGGTGGGCTCGTCCAGCAGCCAGACCGGCCGCCTTGCGGCGAGCAGGCGGGCGATCGAGAGCCGCCGCCGCTGCCCGGCCGACAGAAATGCTGCCGGCAGCCCCGCAGCATGGTCGAGCCCCACCGCGGCCAGGCACTCCCTGAGGTCGAAGGCCTCGCCGCCGAGAAATTCCCGCCAGAAGGCGAGGTTTTCCGTGACGCTGAGGGCAGGTTTGAGCGCGTCGCGGTGGCCGAGAAGGTGGGCCTGTTCGGGCAGGGTAAGTTCTCCCTCGCCCCCTTCGAGACCGATCGATCCGCCTTCCGGGGTCAGCAGGCCCGCGATCAACCGCAATAGCGAGGTCTTGCCGGAGCCGTTGCGGCCGGTGACGGCCAGGGCCTCGCCGGCGGACGCCGCGAAATCGAGGCCCGAGAACACCTCCCGGCCACCCCGCACACATCTGACGCCGCTTCCCGAGAGCCGCATTCTGGCCTTTCACAGCCCTTTGGAAACTATGGGTACCGCAGCAGAATTTGTGGGTATCGTCATGCTGCAGCACGCTTGCCGGTGTGGCGGTGCTCCTAGAAAGATTCTATAAGCCGGAACTTGATGCAGCACACAATCGGCGGCTGCAAGCCACCAGCTTAGCCTCTTCGACGGTGCCTAAATACCCCTCTGAATACCCTTGCCGGGTATAACTGAAAATCGGGATTGCCACACATGACCTCGCTCGACAGCTTCAAATGCCAAAAGACCCTCAAGGTTGGTGGCAAGACCTACGTCTATTACAGCCTGCCCGCCGCCGAGAAGAACGGTCTGAAGGGAATTTCCAAGCTTCCTTATTCCATGAAGGTGCTGCTGGAAAACCTGCTCCGCAATGAAGACGACCGCTCGGTCAAGAAGGCGGACATCATCGCGGTCTCGAAATGGCTGAAGAAGCGCAAGCTCGAGCATGAAATCTCGTTCCGCCCGGCGCGGGTGCTGATGCAGGATTTCACCGGCGTGCCGGCGGTGGTCGATCTGGCCGCGATGCGCAATGCCATGCAGGCGCTCGGCGGCGACGCCGAGAAGATCAATCCGCTGGTGCCGGTCGATCTCGTCATCGACCACAGCGTGATCGTGAATTTCTTCGGCGACAACAAGGCGTTCGGCAAGAACGTGGTCGAGGAATACAAGCAGAACCAGGAACGCTACGAATTCCTGAAATGGGGCCAGAAGGCGTTTTCGAACTTCTCGGTGGTGCCGCCCGGCACCGGCATCTGCCATCAGGTCAATCTGGAATATCTCGCGCAGACGGTCTGGACCCGCAAGGAGAAGATGACGGTCGGCAAGAAGAAGGGCACCTTCGAGGTGGCCTATCCCGACACCCTGGTCGGCACCGATTCGCACACCACCATGGTCAACGGCCTCGCCGTGCTGGGCTGGGGCGTCGGCGGCATCGAGGCGGAAGCCGCGATGCTCGGCCAGCCGCAGTCGATGCTGCTGCCGGAAGTGATCGGCTTCAAGCTCAAGGGCGCGCTGAAGGAAGGCGTCACCGCCACCGACTTGGTGCTGACCGTGACGCAGATGCTGCGCAAGCAGGGCGTGGTCGGAAAGTTCGTCGAATTCTTCGGCCCCGGCCTCGATCACCTCTCGGTCGCCGACAAGGCGACCATCGGCAACATGGCCCCGGAATATGGTGCGACCTGCGGCTTCTTCCCGGTCGATGCCGCGACCATCGATTACCTGAAAACCTCGGGCCGCAAGGCTGACCGCGTCGCGCTGGTGACCGCCTACGCCAAGGCGCAGGGCATGTTCAGGACCGCCAAATCGGCCGACCCGGTGTTTACCGAAAAGCTGGTTCTCGATCTCGCCGACGTGGTGCCGTCGATGGCCGGACCGAAGCGTCCCGAGGGGCGCGTCGCGCTGCCCGCGGTTGCAGCCGGCTTCGCCGCCGCGATGACCAGCGAATACAAAAAGGCCATCGAGGCCTCGAAGCGCTATGCGGTGGAGAACCGCAATTTCGATCTCGGCCATGGCGACGTGGTGATCGCGGCGATCACCTCGTGCACCAACACCTCCAATCCGAGCGTGCTGATCGGCGCCGGCCTGCTGGCGCGCAACGCCGCCGCCAAGGGTCTCACGTCAAAGCCCTGGGTGAAAACCTCGCTGGCGCCGGGCAGCCAGGTGGTCGCGGAATATCTTTCCAATTCCGGACTGCAGCTCGCGCTCGACAAGGTCGGCTTCAACCTGGTCGGCTTCGGCTGCACCACCTGCATCGGCAATTCGGGCCCGCTGCCGGAAGAGATTTCGAAGTCGATCAACGACAACGGCATCATCGCCGCCGCCGTGCTGTCGGGTAACCGCAATTTCGAGGGCCGCGTCAGCCCCGACGTGCAGGCCAACTATCTCGCCTCGCCGCCGCTGGTCGTCGCCTATGCGCTGGCGGGAACGGTTACGAAAGATCTCTCGGTCGAGCCGATCGGAATCGGCAAGGACGGCAAGCCGGTGTACCTGCGGGACATCTGGCCGACCACCAAGGAGATCAACGCCTTCATGAAGAAGTTCGTCACCGCGGCGATATTCAAGAAGCGCTACGCCGACGTGTTCAAGGGCGACACCAACTGGCGCAAGATCAAGACCGTCGAGAGCGAGACCTATCGCTGGAACATGAGCTCGACCTATGTGCAGAACCCGCCCTATTTCGAAGGCATGAAGAAGGAACCGGAGCCGATCGTCGACGTCGTCGACGCGCGGATCCTGGCGATGTTCGGCGACAAGATCACCACCGACCACATCTCGCCGGCCGGCGCGATCAAGCTGACCTCGCCCGCCGGCAAATATCTCAGCGAGCACCAGGTGCGTCCGGCCGACTTCAATCAATACGGCACGCGGCGCGGCAACCATGAGATCATGATGCGCGGCACGTTTGCAAATATCCGCATCAAGAATTTCATGTTGAAGGGCGCCGATGGGAATATCCCCGAGGGCGGCCTGACAAAACATTGGCCCGACGGCGAGCAGATGTCGATCTACGACGCCGCGATGAAGTACCAGGCCGAGCAGGTGCCGCTGGTGGTTTTCGCCGGCGCCGAATACGGCAACGGCTCGTCGCGCGACTGGGCGGCGAAGGGAACGCGGCTGCTCGGCGTCCGCGCCGTGATCTGCGAGAGCTTCGAGCGTATCCATCGTTCCAACCTGGTCGGCATGGGCGTGCTGCCGCTGACCTTCGAGGACGGCGCGTCATGGACCTCGATCGGCATGAAGGGCGATGAGACGGTAACGATCCGCGGGCTGCAGGGCGAGCTGAAGCCGCGGCAGAAGCTGACGGCGGAAATCGTCTCCGGCGACGGTTCGCTGCAGCGCGTTTCGCTGCTGTGCCGCATCGATACCCTCGACGAGCTCGAATATTACCGTAACGGCGGCATCCTGCATTACGTGCTGCGCAAGCTGGCCGCGTAATCGTGATCGATGCCTCACCGCTAAGTGAGTGGCGAGTAACGGGAAGGCGGCCTATGAAGGGCCGCCTTCGCGCGTTCAAGCCGCAAATCCTGACGGCCAGATCCTAATGGCCTTGACGCGAATGCCGGTCGGTTCTTTGGTATGACAGTGTTGATGGCCTATAACTCTATTTCGCGGTGGTCGGGGGCGCTTGGCGTCTGCGCCATCGTTGCGATCATCCGTCCCGCCCATGCCGACCCGCGCGCGGTGGTCGAGCTGTTCACGTCGCAGGGATGCTCGTCATGTCCGCCCGCCGACAAGATCATCGGCGAACTGGCCAGGGATCCCAACGTGATCGCGCTGAGCATGCCGATCGACTACTGGGATTATCTCGGCTGGAAGGACACGCTGGCGGATTCACGCTTCAGCGCGCGGCAGAAAGCCTATTCGGCAGCGCGCGGCGATCGCAACGTCTACACACCGCAGGTCATCGTCAATGGATCGGTGCAGGTGATCGGCAGCGATCGCGCCAGGATCGACGGCGCGATCGGCGATACCGCGAAGGTGGACGGCGTGATGTCGGTGCCGGTGTCGATCACGCTGGCCGGCAAGCAGGTGACGGTTTCGGTCGCGGCCTCGACCAAAGGCGCCGCTGCCTCACTCGGCGAAGTCTGGATCTGTTCGGTCACCAGGGAAGTGCCGATTGCCATCGGCAAGGGCGAGAATCGCGGCCAGAAGGTCACCTACTACAATGTGGTGCGCAACCTGCTCAAGGTCGGCGACTGGAATGGCTCTGCCGGCAGCTGGACCGTGCCGCTGGAGAATATTTCCCGCGAAGGCATCGATGCCGCAGTTGTGTTTGTCCAGGGCGGCAGCCGGGAAAAGCCCGGCGCGATGTTAGGGGCGGCGTCCACGTCGCTGCACTGAAATTTCCCGAACGTCATTCCGTGTGCAATTGCACATCTGAGGGTTCGCGCTACGCGCGCCCCCGGAATGACGGCATTTGTGAGCGTGCCGTCTGTCGACGCCGGAATCACGCGCACCCCCAAAAGAAAAAGGACCAACTTTCGTTGGCCCAGTATGGGGATAAACTATCCTGCGAACAGGCCCGATCCCGACTGCCCCGGGGGGCTGGGGGCTGAGGAATCCGGAGCTGAAAGGACCGGGCCAACGCAGGATTTATTTATCGCAACCCGAAAGGGCGGTCGCTTGGCGGAAGTAGGGCGGTATTATGATTCCGCTAACGTTCCCGTGACGATGTTTTGCGGGGCTGTAACCTTCGGTCGCGGGTGAATTCGATCGCCGGGACCTCTTGCAGCCGCGCCCGGTTGGCGCGATCATGTCTTTCAGATGACAGGTGTTTCAGATGACAGGTCTTGGAGATGACAGGTCCTGGAGATGACAGGAGGCGCCCATGAGCTCAATGTCGGAGGAAGCTGATCCAAGCGAAACGCGCGCGGCGGCGCGCAATGTCGCTGCGAGTCCGCTGCCGGGCCTTGTGACATTCAATCGTATCGAACTCAATCGCATTCTGAATCTGTACGGGCGCATGGTCGCCGACGGCGAATGGCGCGACTACGCCATCGATTTTCTGAAAGACCGCGCGGTGTTCTCGGTGTTCCGCCGCGCCTCGGAAGTTCCGATCTACCGGATCGAGAAAGATCCGCGGCTGGCGCGCAAGCAGGGAATCTACAGCGTGATCTCGGCGAGCGGGCTGATCCTGCGCCGCGGCCATGAACTCGATCGCGTGCTGCTGGTGATCGACCGCAAGCTGGCCGTGGTGTGAAACCCTGAGATCCTCATCCTGAGGAGCCGCGCGCGTTTTCGCGCGGCGTCTCGAAGGATGGCAGCGGGCAATGTGCCAGATGGTTCGAGACGTGCACCGGGCAGCGCAAGCGCGCTGACCGGACGCACTCCTCACCATGAGGAAGCGTAATTCAACCTGCCGGCAGCGTGCCCCCGCCATCGCCCAGCGCGCGCTGCATCATCACGGTGTCGAGCCAGCGGCCGAATTTGAAGCCGACATCGGGATGGGTCCCGATCATCTGAAATCCGCATTTGGTATGCACGCCGATCGATCCGGCGTTGGCGGAATCGCCGATCACCGCGATCATCTGGCGATAGCCGCGGGCTTCGCATTCGGCGATCAGCCGTTGCAGCAATTGCAAGCCCACCCCGCGCCGGTGGATTGACGGTTGAAGGTAGACCGAATTTTCCACCGTGAAGCGATAGGCCGGCCGTGGCCGGTAGGCGCCTGCATAGGCGTATCCGATCAACTGGCCTTCCATTGTGGCGCTGAAATAGGGGAAGCCGCCTTCCATCAGCACGCCGAAGCGCCGGGTCATCTCGGCGAGGTCGGGCGGGATCAGCTCGAAGGTCGCGGTGCCGTAGCGGACCGCGTGTTCGTAGATCCCGGTGATGGCGGGCAGGTCGGCCGCGGTGGTGGGTCTGATCTCGAGAGTTTGCATGGTGTGGAGATTATTTTACTCCACGCAAAAGAAAAGCCCCGGCCGCAAGGCCGGGGCTCGAATTACTCCGCTTGAGCGAGCGGTCAGTCGCGCTGACCGAGCAGCTGCAGCAGCAGCGTGAACAGGTTGATGAAGTTCAGGTAGAGCGACAATGCGCCGGTAATCGCCGCACGTTCTGCCACTTCACCGCCTTCCGACGCGTAGCCGTAGATGTACTCGTTCTTCAGCCGCTGGGTATCCCAGGCGGTGAGGCCCGCGAACACCAGCACGCCGACGACCGACACGATGAACTGCAACATCGAGCTTCCGAGGAAGATGTTGACCACGCTCGCGATGATGATGCCGAACAGGCCCATGATCAGGAACGAGCCCATGCCGCTCATGTCACGCTTGGTGGTGTAGCCGTAGAGGCTCAACGCGCCGAAGGTCGCCGCGGTGATGAAGAACACCCGAACGATCGAGGTGTGCGTGTACACCAGGAAGATCGACGACAGCGAGATGCCCATCAGCGCCGCGAACGCCCAGAACATCAGCTGTGCCGTGGCGGGCTTGAGCCGGTTGATGCCGAACGAGATCGCGAACACCATGGCGAGCGGCGCCAGGATGAACACCCATTTCAGCGGGCTCGCGAACATCATGTGGCCGAACGAGGTCAGGAACTGGCCTTCGGCGACCCGGAAAGCCTGACCGGTTGCCGATCTGAACGCCTCGGCCATGTCGCTGGTGACGGCGAATTTATAGACGCCGAGCGCCGCGAGGCCGGTGATGGCCAGGCCGATCGCCATGTAGTTGTAAATGCTCAGCATGTATGAGCGCAGACCGGCATCGACGGTCGCAGCGTCAATGTGCCCGGCGGCCCGGCCGAAAGGAGAAGCGTAGTTGCGGTCTAGGTCCGACATGGTCGAATTCCCATTTGTTGGCCCGGCGGAGCAAGGGTTTGCGACGCCAGCTAGAAACTATCTCAGATACCGTCTCGTCTGACACTCATTCGCGTCAACAAGCCGGCGTCTGACCCGATTGGCATGTGGGAAACTAACACATTCACTGCAAGCTTCCACGCGCGGCTGAATGTCGCTCTGCGGCATGTTATCCGGCGGCGCCCAACGCGGGAGTGCTGAAACTCCCCGTAAACGGCCGGTTCGCGGCAGTCCGCGTTAACCCTGCGGCCACCTGTTCAATTTGTCACAAATTCCGCAGCACGGTAGCCGGCTTCTGGTTCAGCGCCAGCAGCGTGCCGAGCAACCCGAGGCCCACCGTCACGATCAGCGCCGCTGCCACCACGCCGGCGGCGCTGCCGGCCTGCCAGATGAAACTCAGCGTCATCAGCCGGGTCACGATCAGCCAGGCGGCAACGGAACCGGCGATCACCCCGAAAATCGCGGTGGCAAAGCCGATCATCAGATATTCCAGCGCGTAGGCGCCGAGCAGCCGTGCCCTTGTGGCGCCCAGGGTTTTCAGAATGACGGCGTCGTAGACCCGGTGGCGGTGGCCGGCGGCCAGCGCGCCGCCGAGCACCAGAATGGCCGATATCAGGGTCACGATGCTGGCGCCGCGGATCGCCAGCACCAGGTTGGTCACGACCGTGCCGATGGTTTCGAGCGCCTCGCGGACCCGCACGCTGGTCACCATCGGGAAGGCGTCGGCCACCGCCTTGACGATCCGGGCATCGCCGGCCGGGTCCGGGTGGGCCTCGGTCAGGGTCGCGATATGGGTATGCGGCGCGCCCTTGAAGGCGTTGGGCGAGAAGACCAGCGCGAAATTGATGCCGAGGCCCTGCCAGTCCACGGTGCGCATATTGCCGATGCTGGCCTTGATGTCGCGGCCGAGCACATTGACGACGATCTCGTCGCCGATCGTCACTCCGAGTCCGTCGGCGATTTTCTTCTCGATCGAGACCAGCGGCGGACCGGCATAATCAGCCTGCCACCATTGGCCCTCGACCACCTTGGATCCCTTGGGGATTTCGCCGGTATAGGTCAGGCCGCGGTCGCTCTGCAGCACCCATGCGATATCGGACGAGGGCTTGAGGTCTTCGGCCTTGACGCCGCGGGCGCCGACGATGCGGCCGCGCAGCATCGGTACGTCCTCGACGGTCGATTGCGGCGCGGTCTGCTTCAGGAAGGCGTCGAAGCGCCCGGACTCGCCGGTCGGAATATCGATGAAATAGAACGACGGCGCGCGGTCGGGCAACGCCGCCAGGAATTGCCGCCGCAGATTGCCGTCGATCTGGGTGATGGTGACCAGCACCGCGAGGCCGAGCCCGAGCGACATCACCACCGAGGGCGTCAGCGCGCCGGGCCGGTAGATATTGGCGATCGCCAGCCGCAGCATGGTGATGCGGGTGCGCGGCAGGCGTCGCGCCAGCGCCATCAGGCCGGCGGCGATGCCGCGCAGCAGCGCGAACACCACGATCGAGGAGGCCACGAACACCGCCGCGACCCGCTTGTCATAGGCCAGCCCGATCGCCACCGCGATCAGCAGCGCGATCACGGCAGCCATCAGCACCAGATAACCCCAGCGCGGGCGATGCCATTCGCTGCTGACCGCCTCGCGGAACAGCGCCGCCACCGGGACGTCATGCACCCGGCCGAGCGGCCACAGTCCGAAGGCGAGCGCGGTCAACAGGCCGTAGACGAACGACAGCGCGAGCTCATCGAGATGCAGCGCCGGCACCACCGGCAGCGGCAACAGCTTGCCGAACACGCCCACGATGGCGAAGGGCAGTGCCGCGCCGGCGACGAGGCCGATCACCGAGCCGACGGTGGCGAGCACGACCACCTGGGTCAGATAGATGGTGAAGACGTCGCGGCCGGTGGCGCCCAGCGCCTTGAAGGCGGCGATGACGTCGCGGCGGCGATCGATGTGGCTCTTGACGGCGTTGGCGACGCCGACGCCGCCGACCAGCAAAGCGGCGAGGCCGACCAGGGTCAGGAACTGGGTGAAGCGGTTGATGGTGCGTTCGAGTTGCGGCGAGGCGTTGCCGCGGCTGCGAATCTCCCAGCCGGCCTCGGGCAGGGTGCTGCGTGCATCGTTGGCGAGCGCGGTCGCGGCGCGATCATTGGCGGCGGTATCGGGCAGTCTTACCCGGTAGATCCAGCGCACCAGGCTGCCCGGCTGCAGCAATTCGGTGGCGCGCAGGCCGGCTTCGCTGACCAGGAATCGCGGGCCCAACCCGACGCCGCCGGCCAGTTTGTCCGGCTCGGCCGAGACCACGCTGCGAATCTGGAATGTCGCATTGCCGACCGAGATGCGGTCACCGATCTTGAGATCGAGCCGCGCCAGCAGAATCGAATCGGCCGCCGCGCCGAACGCACCATCCCGCTCCGCCAGCACATCCGCCACCGGCATCTTGGGTTTGAGCGTCAGTTCGCCGAGCATCGGGTAGGCGCCGTCCACCGCCTTGAGCTCGACCAAGGCGAGACGGCCATCGCCGGTGCGGGCCATGCCGCGCAGCGTTGCCGCCACGGATACCTCGCCGCGCGATCGCAGAAACGCGATTTCGTCCGGCTTGGCCTCGCGCTGGATCAGGGAGAAGGCGACGTCGCCGCCGAGCAGGGTGCGGCCCTCGCGCGCCAGCCCGTCGCTGAGGCTAGCCGCCACCGAGCCGACTCCGGCAATCGCCATCACGCCGAGCGCGATGCAGGCGATGAACACATAGAAGCCGCGCAGGCCGCTGCGTAATTCGCGCAGGGCGTAACGCAAGGCGAGCGAAGCCCCGCGGCTGCCGCCGGAGGCGGGTTCGGCGGCCATGCCTTCGGCGGTCCTGACAAGACTCATGAAGCGGCTTCTTTATCGGCCGGCTGGGTGTTGTCGATCCGGCCGGAGCGCAGCCGCACCACGCGGTCGCAGCGCTGCGCCAGCGAGGTGTCGTGAGTCACCAGCACCAGGGTCATGCCGCGCTCGGCATGCTTGGTGAACAGGAGATCGACGATCTGCTTGCCGGTGGCTTCGTCGAGATTGCCGGTGGGCTCGTCCGCCACCAGGATCGCCGGATCGGGCGCCAGCGCGCGGGCCAGTGCGACGCGCTGCTGTTCGCCACCGGACAATTGGGTGGGGTAATGATGCAGGCGGTCGCCGAGACCGACCGACGTCAGCTCGTGCGCCGCGCGCCGGGACGCATCGGGATTGCCGGCGAGTTCCAGCGGCACCGCGACATTTTCCAGCGCCGTCATGGTCGGGATCAGATGAAACGACTGGAACACGATGCCGACCTGGCGGCCGCGAAAGCGCGCCAGCGCGTCCTCGCCGAGGGCATTGAACGGGGTGCCGCTGACCACCACCTCTCCGCTGTCAGGACGCTCCAATCCCGCCATCACCATCAGCAGGGTGGATTTTCCTGACCCGGAGGGGCCGATCAGGCCGATCGCTTCGCCTGGAGCGACCCGCAGGCTGATATCCTTGAGGATATGAACGCGCGCCGCGCCCGTACCGAGCGAGAGGTTGACGTTCGAGATGGCAATGGTGTCCGGCGCGAGGCCGGCCAGTGATGAGGATTTGATGAGACTGTCCATGGTCCGCTCATATGGCACTTCCTTACGACAGGTCGAGGGGGCACGGCGGATGTTCGCGCACATGCTCGTGTTGAGCCTGCTGCTGCTGGCGCCCGCCGCGGCTTATGCCCAGACGACGGCGGCCCGGGAGACAAAGCCGGTGAAGATGGTCGTTTTGGGTGATTCGCTGAGTGCGGGCCTTGGCCTGTCGGCCCCTGCGGCGTTTCCGGCGCGGTTACAAAAGGCCTTGCAGTCCAAAGGGATAGCCGTTGACATGATCAACGCCGGGGTTTCCGGCGACACCTCTTCGGGCGGCCGCGACCGGCTCGACTGGTCGGTGCCGGAGGGAACTCAGGCGGTGATTCTCGAGCTCGGCGCCAATGACGCGCTGCGCGGCATCGATCCCAAGGTCACCCGATCGGCCCTGACCGACATCCTGACGCGGCTGAAGGCGCGCGGGATCTCGGTTTTGCTGTGCGGGATGTTGGCGCCGCCGAATTACGGAGCCGACTACTCGGCCCGCTTCAACGCGATCTATCCCGATATCGCCCGGCAGTTCGGCGTGCCGCTGTATCCGTTCTTCCTCGAGGGTGTCGCCACCGAGGCCAGGCTCAATCAGCCGGACGGGCTGCATCCCACCGCGGAGGGCATCGACGTCATCGTCAAGAACATCCTGCCCACGGTAGAGGCATTTCTCGGCGCGATAACAGGGCAACCCAGTTGAAAAACAGGCAGCGATAACCTTAGGCACAGGAGTTTTCTCAGGGCCCCATGCCGGAAGCTTCGCAGAGTCACATTCCTGCGCTAAAAATAATTATCGGTGATTCGGTACCGGGTTCTGCATCGGGAGTCCTTGCGATGCCGCGTTTGTTCACTGGACTGGAAATCCCGGCCGAGATCGGCCAGACGCTTTCCAATTTGCGCGGCGGACTTCCGGGGGCGCGCTGGATCGACCCCGAAAATTATCACGTCACCTTGCGCTTCATCGGCGATATCGACGGCGTCGCGGCGAACGAAATCGCCTCGCTGCTGTTTCGAATCAACCGCAAGCCGTTCGAAGTGGCACTGCAGGGCCTGTCGAGCTTTGGCGGGAAAAAGCCGCGCGCGGTGGTCGCCTCGGTGGTGCCGAGCCGGCCCCTGATCGAGCTGCAGGCCGAGCTGGAACGCCTGATGCAGCGTATCGGGCTCGACCCCGAGGGCCGCAAATTCACCCCGCATGTGACGCTGGCGCGGCTGCGCGACGCCTCCAACCAGGACGTCGCCGACTATCTGTCGGTGCGCGGCTATTTCCCGACGCGGGTGTTCACGGCGTCGCGCTTCGTGCTGTTCTCCTCGCGCGCGTCCACCGGCGGGGGGCCCTATGTGGTCGAGGATTCATACGCGCTGAGCGCGTGATCGACGGTCTCGTGCCCCGGACGCAGTGCAGCGCGCCGCCTTCGGCGTGATGCACTGCAGAGCCGGGGCACAGACACATAACCAAAGGCAAAAATGGGTCCCGGCTCTGCGGAGCAGCGTGAAGAACGCTGCACCGCGTCCGGGACACGAGACAGCGCATACCCCTCACACCATTTCACGGCTTGCATTTTTCGCCCCGCTAGGGCCGTAAGGGGGCCATGCTGTCTCCGCCCGACGCCTCGTTCCGCGCCCATTATCAGAGCCTCGTGTCTTCGGGCGCGATTGAGGCCGATGCTGCGCAGGCGGAGGCCGCCGAGGCGTTAGCGGGCCTCGAGGCGCGGCTCGCCGGCTACAAGCCGCTGCGCAAGCAGAGCCTGTTCGGCCGGCTGTTCGCCGACAAGGACGAGCCGCCGCCGAGCGGCCTCTACGTCCATGGCGAAGTCGGGCGCGGCAAGACCATGCTGATGGATCTGTTTTTTCAGCACAGCCCGGTGGTGCACAAGCGCCGCGCCCATTTCCACGAATTCATGGCCGAGGTGCATGAGCGGATCTATGGCTATCGCCAGAACATCAAGCGCGGCGAGATCTCCGACGGCGATGTGATCGGGCTCACGGCAGCTGCGATTTTCGACGAGGCCTGGCTTTTGTGCTTCGACGAATTCCACGTCACCGACATCGCCGACGCGATGATCCTCGGCCGGCTGTTCTCAAAACTGTTCGAGCTCGGCACCGTGGTGGTGGCGACCTCCAACGTCGCGCCCGAGGATCTCTACAAGGGCGGCCTCAACCGCGCGCTGTTCCTGCCCTTTATTGCCCAGATATCCACGCATATGGACGTGCTGCAGCTCGACGCCCGTACCGACTTCCGGCTGGAAAAACTCGCGGGTGTGAAAATGTGGCTGGTGCCGGCGGATCACGCCGCAGCGGCCGCGCTCGACAAGGCCTGGATCAAGATGACCGGCAATGCGCCCTGCCGGCCGCGCGATATCGCGATCAAGGGCCGCAAGCTGCATGTGCCGTGTTCGGCGCATGGCGTGGCGCGGTTTTCCTTCGCAGACATCTGCGAGAAGTCGCTGGCCGCTTCCGACTATTTGCGACTCGCGCACGATTATCACACCATCATGATCGATCGCATTCCGGCGATGGATTATGCCGATAGGAACGCCGCCAAGCGCTTCATCACGCTGATCGACACGCTGTATGACAACGCGGTGAAACTGATGGCCTCCGCCGAGGCCGATCCGCTGTCGCTGTATGTCGCGACCGAAGGCCATGAGGCCAACGAGTTCAAGCGGACGTCGTCGCGGCTGATCGAGATGAGCTCGGAATCCTATCTGGCGCTGCCCCACGGCCACAAGGATTCGGCGGCCAGCGGGTCGAGCTCGGGGCTGGTGGAGACATAGGCTCGTCATTCCGGGATGCGCCACTTGGCGCAGGCGCGCTGGTATACCTCTGACCGAAATCAAGGCAGGGTCGATAATTGGGCATAGGTTGACTTGAACGGGTCCCGCGAAAGGGATAACCAGCCATCCAGCTTCTTCTATCCTCCTCCTTGACCTTTACAGGACAGATTTCCCATGGCGCGTGACAAGATTGCTTTGATTGGCTCCGGTCAGATCGGTGGAACACTGGCTCATCTCATCGGCCTGAAGGAGCTCGGCGACGTCGTGATGTTCGACATCGCCGAGGGCGTGCCGCAGGGCAAGTCGCTCGATATCGCGCAATCGTCGCCGGTTGACGGTTTCGATGCGCATTTCACCGGCGCCAATTCTTACGAGGCGCTCGACAATGCCAAGGTCTGCATCGTCACCGCCGGCGTGCCGCGCAAGCCCGGCATGAGCCGCGACGATCTCCTCAGCATCAATCTCAAGGTGATGGAGCAGGTCGGCGCCGGCATCAAGAAATATGCCCCCGACGCCTTCGTCATCTGCATCACCAATCCGCTCGACGCCATGGTGTGGGCGCTGCAGAAGGCCTCTGGCATGCCGCACAAGAAGGTGGTGGGCATGGCCGGCGTGCTGGATTCCTCGCGCTTCCGCTATTTCCTGGCCGACGAGTTCAACGTTTCGGTCGAGGACGTCACCGCCTTCGTGCTCGGCGGCCATGGCGACACCATGGTGCCGCTGGTGAAATATTCCACCGTGGCCGGCATTCCCCTGCCCGACCTGGTCAAGATGGGCTGGACCTCGCAGGCGCGGATCGACGAGATCGTCGACCGCACCCGCAACGGCGGCGCCGAGATCGTCAACCTCTTGAAGACCGGCTCGGCGTTCTATGCGCCGGCGGCTTCCGCGATCGCGATGGCCGAGAGCTACCTGCGCGACAAGAAGCGGGTGCTGCCCTGCGCGGCCTATCTCAACGGCGAATACGGCGTGAAGGATATGTATGTCGGCGTGCCCGTTGTCATCGGATCGAAGGGTGTCGAGCGTATTGTCGAGATCGAGCTGGCCGGCAAGGACCGCGAAGCCTTCGACAAGTCGGTCGGCGCGGTGCAGGGTCTGGTCGATGCCTGCAAGAAGATCGCGCCGGATCTGCTCGGCCGCTGACCCCGTCTGGATTGTCCGGGGTTCGCCTGAATGCGGACCCCGCGATCCGGCGCAACAACAGGCGCCGGGATTTCCGAAGCAGTATGGATTTGCAGTGGCCGTGGTATATGGTATGCCAGATGGCAAAAGCGGGTGAATTCTAAATTCGCCGCATGAAGGTTTGGGGAACGTCCAGATGAACATCCATGAATACCAGGCCAAGGCGTTGCTGCGGGAATTCGGCGTGGCGGTGCCGCGCGGGGTTGCCATTCTCAAGGCGTCCGACGCCGACATTGCCACCGACGAACTCGGCGGTCCGGTCTGGGTGGTGAAGAGCCAGATCCACGCCGGGGGGCGCGGCAAGGGGAAATTCAAGGAAGCCTCCGCCGGCGACAAGGGCGGCGTGCGCGTCACCAAGTCCGCCGCCGACGTCAACCAGTTCGTCAAGCAGATGCTGGGCGCGACGCTGGTGACCGAGCAGACCGGACCGGCCGGCAAGCAGGTCAACCGGCTCTACGTCGAGGAAGGCTCCGAGATCGACAAGGAGTTTTACCTGTCGATCCTGGTCGACCGCGAAACCTCCCGGGTAGCGTTCGTGGTGTCCACCGAAGGCGGCGTCAACATCGAGGAAGTCGCGCACAAGACGCCAGAAAAGATCGTGACCTTCTCGGTCGACCCGGCCACCGGCATCATGCCCCATCACGGCCGCACCGTTGCGAAGGCGCTGGGCCTGTCCGGCAATCTCACCAAGCAGGCCGAGAAGCTGGTGAAACAACTCTATACCGCCTTCACCGCCAAGGACATGGCGATGCTCGAGATCAACCCGCTGGTCATTACCAAGGGCGGCGATCTGCGCGTGCTCGACGCCAAGGTGTCGTTCGACGACAATGCGCTTTACCGCCATCCCGAAGTGGTAGCGCTGCGCGACGAGACCGAGGAGGACGCCAAGGAAATCGAGGCGTCGAAATACGACCTGAATTACATTACGCTCGACGGCATCATCGGCTGCATGGTCAACGGCGCCGGTCTCGCGATGGCGACCATGGATATCATCAAGCTCTACGGCATGGCGCCGGCGAACTTCCTCGACGTCGGCGGCGGCGCCGACAAGGCCAAGGTCACCGCGGCGTTCAAGATCATCACCGCCGATCCCAACGTGAAGGGTATCCTGATCAACATTTTCGGCGGCATCATGAAGTGCGACATCATCGCCGAGGGCGTGGTGGCGGCGGTGAAGGATGTCGGCCTGAAAGTGCCGCTGGTGGTGCGGCTGGAAGGCACCAATGTCGAAGCCGGCAAGAAGATCATCTCGGATTCCGGGCTCAACGTGCTGACCGGCGACAACCTCGACGATTCCGCGCAGAAGATCGTCAAGGCCGTCAAGGGAGGCTAGGCCCATGGCGCAGGACCATCTCGCCGCACCGACGCCGCTCGGGGAGCATCGCAGGCTCGCGGCGTTCGCGGGCGAGTGGACCGGCGAAGAGATGGTGTATCCGTCGCGCTGGACCGCCGGTGGTCCCGCCGTCTCGCACGTTACGGCCCGCATCGACCTCAACGGCTTCTATCTGATCCAGGACACCCGCCAGACCCGCGACGGCCATGAAACCTTTGCGACGCATGGCGTGTTCACCTATGACCGCGAAGACCGGCTCTACAAATTGTTCTGGCACGATTCGCTCGGCTATTACCCGCCGTCGCCGGCCTCCGGCGGCTGGAGCGGCACGACCCTGATCCTGGTACGCGGCTCGCTGCGCGGCAATGCGCGCCATGTCTACGAAATCATCGACGACAACAGCTACAGCATGAAAATCCAGTTCTCGCCTGACTCGGAAGGCTGGGCCGACGTGCTCACCGGCGTTTACCGGCGCATCCACTGATCCCTTTGACCCGCCGTCCGCGAAAGCAAATCCAGACATGTCCATCTTGATCGACAAGAATACCAAAGTCATCTGCCAGGGGTTTACCGGCAAGAACGGCACCTTTCATTCGGAAGCGGCGATCGCCTATGGCACCAGGATGGTCGGCGGCACCTCGCCGGGCAAAGGCGGGTCGGTGCATCTCAATCTGCCGGTGTTCGACACCGTGGCCGAGGCGCGGGAAAAGACCGGCGCCGATGCCAGCGTGATCTACGTGCCGCCGCCGGGCGCGGCCGACGCGATCTGCGAAGCCATCGATGCGGAAATTCCGCTGATCGTCTGCATCACCGAGGGCATTCCGGTGCTCGACATGGTGCGCGTCAAGCGCTCGCTGGCGGGATCGAAGTCGCGGCTGATCGGACCGAATTGCCCCGGCGTGATGACCGCCGGCGAATGCAAGATCGGCATCATGCCGGCCAACATCTTCAAGCCCGGCAATGTCGGCATCGTGTCGCGCTCGGGCACGCTGACTTACGAAGCCGTGTTCCAGACCAGCCAGGAAGGCCTCGGCCAGACCACCGCGGTCGGCATCGGCGGCGATCCGGTCAAGGGCACCGAATTCATCGACATGCTGGAAATGTTCCTGGCCGATCCCAAGACCACCTCGATCGTCATGATCGGCGAAATTGGCGGTTCCGCCGAGGAAGACGCCGCCCAGTTCATCCGGGACGAGGCCAGGCGCGGCCGATCCAAGCCGATGGTCGGCTTCATCGCGGGTGTCACTGCCCCTCCCGGCCGCCGCATGGGCCATGCCGGCGCGATCATCTCCGGCGGCAAGGGCGACGCCGGTTCCAAGACCGCGGCGATGGAAGCGGCCGGTATCACGGTCTCGCCGTCCCCGGCGCGGCTCGGAAAGACTCTTGTCGAAAAGTTGAAGTCTTAATTCAATCCTTGGTTCTTTTCGGGGCGAACATTCGCCCTAAATAGGGTAAAAGGTGCCCTATCAGGCTGATCCGGTGCCCGGATTGGCCGTTGCGCCGTATTCCATGCGCTCGAAAATCACCAGGACGCCCTTATGTCTCGCCAAGATGCGAACGCCGCCTTTGCCCTCTCCTCGTTTTTGCAGGGCACCAATGCTCCTTATATCGACGATCTCTACGCCCGCTACGAGAAGGACCCCAATTCGGTCGACGCCGACTGGCAGGCCTTCTTCAAGAGCCTGAAGGACGCTCCCGCCGACGCGCAAAAGAACGCAGACGGGCCGTCCTGGGGCCGGGACAACTGGCCGCTGACGCCGCGCGACGACCTGACCTCCGCACTCGACGGGAACTGGGCGCAGGTCGAAAAGGTCGTCGGCGCCAAGCTCGCAGCCAAGGCGCAGGCCCAGCCCAAGGGCGAGAAGACCAGCGAGCTGACGGCAGCCGATATCCATCAGGCCACCCGCGATTCGGTCCGCGCCCTGATGCTGATCCGCGCCTACCGCATGCGCGGCCACTTCCACGCCAAGCTCGACCCGCTCGGGATCGAACCGGCGCGCGACCGCGAAGAGCTCGATCCGCGGTCCTACAGCTTCACCGAGGCCGACTACGATCGCAAGATCTTCCTCGATCACGTGCTCGGCCTCGAATACGCGACCCTGCGCGAGATCGTCGCGATCTGCGAGCGGACCTATTGCCAGACGCTCGGCGTCGAGTTCATGCACATCACCAACGGCGCGCAGAAAGCCTGGATCCAGGAGCGCATCGAGGGCCCGGACAAGGAAATCAGTTTTACCCGCGAAGGGCGTCGCGCCATTCTGATGAAGCTGATCGAGGCTGAAGGCTTCGAGAAGTTCTGCGACGTAAAATTCACCGGCACCAAGCGGTTCGGCCTCGACGGCGGCGAATCGCTGATTCCGGCGCTGGAGCAGATCATCAAGCGCGGCGGCAATCTCGGCGTGAAGGAAATCGTGGTCGGCATGCCGCATCGCGGCCGCCTCAACGTGCTGACCCAGGTGATGGGCAAGCCGCATCGCGCGCTGTTCCATGAATTCAAGGGCGGCTCGGCCAATCCGGACGCGGTCGAGGGCTCCGGGGACGTCAAATATCATCTCGGCGCCTCGTCGGACCGCGAGTTCGACAACAACAAGATCCATCTGTCGCTGACCGCCAACCCCTCGCATCTCGAAATCGTCGACCCCGTGGTGCTCGGCAAGGTGCGCGCCAAGCAGGACCAGCATGGCGATCCGCCGGACATGCGCATTTCGGTGCTGCCGATGCTGATGCATGGCGACGCCGCGTTCGCCGGCCAGGGCGTGGTGGCGGAATGCTTCGCGCTGTCCGACCTGAAGGGCTACCGCACCGGCGGTTCGCTGCACTTCATCGTCAACAACCAGATCGGCTTCACCACCTATCCGCGCTATTCGCGCTCGTCGCCCTATCCGTCCGACGTGGCGAAGATGATCGACGCGCCGATCTTCCATGTGAACGGCGACGATCCGGAAGCGGTGGTATTCGCGGCCAAGGTGGCGATCGAATTCCGGCAGAAATTCCACAAGCCGGTCGTCATCGACATGTTCTGCTACCGCCGGCATGGCCATAACGAAGGCGACGAGCCGGCATTCACCCAGCCGGTGATGTACAAGCGCATCGCCACGCATCCCGGTACCGTCGAGATCTACTCCAAGCGGCTGATCGCCGAAGGCGTGATCACCGAGGGTGAAGTCGAGAAGGCCAAGGCCGACTGGCGCGCCCGGCTCGATGCCGAGCTCGAGGCCGGTGCGGGCTACAAGCCCAACAAGGCCGATTGGCTCGACGGCAAATGGGCCGGGTTCAAGTCGGCCGACCAGGAAGAGGATCCGCGCCGCGGCGTTACCGGCGTCGATGTCGAGGTTCTCAGGGATATCGGCCGCAGGATCACCAAGGTGCCCGACGGCTTCCGGGTCCATCGCACGGTGCAGCGGTTCCTGGAAAACCGTGCCAAGGCGATCGACAACGGCGTCGGCATCGACTGGGCGACCGGCGAGGCGCTGGCGTTCTGTACGCTGCTGGAGGAAGGCCATCACGTCCGGCTGTCGGGACAGGATTCCGAGCGCGGCACCTTCTCGCAGCGGCACTCGGTGCTGATCGATCAGGAGGACGAGAGTCGCTACACGCCGTTCAATCATCTCGGCGTCGACCAGGGCCATTACGAAGTCATCAACTCGCTGCTGTCGGAAGAAGCGGTGCTCGGCTTTGAGTACGGCTACTCGCTGGCGGAACCGAAGGCGCTGGCGGTCTGGGAAGCGCAGTTCGGCGATTTCGCCAACGGCGCGCAGGTGCTGTTCGACCAGTTCATCTCGTCCGGCGAGCGCAAATGGCTGCGCATGTCCGGCCTCGTCTGCATGCTGCCGCACGGTTATGAAGGGCAGGGACCGGAGCATTCTTCCGCCCGGCTGGAGCGCTTCCTGCAGATGTGCGCCGAAGACAACATGCAGGTGGTGCACGCCACCACCCCCGCCAATTTCTTCCACGTGCTGCGGCGCCAGCTGCACCGCGAAATCCGCAAACCGCTGATCCTGATGACGCCAAAGTCGCTGCTGCGGCACAAGCGCGCGGTATCGCGGCTCGACGAACTCGGCGCCGACACCACGTTCCACCGCCTGCTCTACGATGATGCGGCGATGCTGCCGGACGAGAAGATCAAGCTGGTGTCGGACGACAAGATCCGCCGCGTCGTGCTGTGCTCGGGCAAGGTCTATTACGATCTGTACGACGAGCGCGAAAAGCGCGGCATAGACGACATCTACCTGATGCGCGTCGAGCAGCTCTATCCGGTGCCGCTGAAGGCGCTGGTGCACGAGCTCGCGCGCTTCAAGGGCGCCGAACTGGTCTGGTGCCAGGAAGAGCCGCGCAACATGGGCGCGTGGCATTTCATCGAGCCCTATCTCGAATGGGTGCTGAACCAGATCCACGCGCCGAACAAGCGTCCGCGCTACGCCGGACGCGCGGCCTCGGCGGCGACCGCTACCGGTTTGATGTCGAAGCATCTGGCGCAGCTCAAGGCGTTCCTGGACGACGCGCTGGGCTGAACAAACTTTCATTCGTCATCCCCCGCGAAAGCGGGGGATCCAGTACCCGGCGCCGTTCGACCCGATCCTGACCGTCCCGGCGTACTGGATCGTCCGCCCCCGGTGCGCAATCGCGCACAAGGCGGACGATGACAGCAGAATTGATTATTGAGGAAACAAAACGATGACTGAAATTCGCGTTCCGACACTCGGCGAGTCCGTGACCGAGGCCACCATCGGCCGCTGGTTCAAGAAGGCCGGCGATGCCGTGGCGGTCGATGAACCCCTGGTCGAACTGGAGACCGACAAGGTCACGATCGAGGTTCCGGCGCCCTCCGCGGGCACGCTCGGCGACATCATCGCCAAGGACGGCGAGACCGTCGCGGTCGGCGCGTTGCTCGGCCAGATCAATGACGGCGCCGTCGCTGCCGCCAAGCCCGCCGCGGCACCCGCCAAGGCTGCCGCACCTGCTGCACCGGCGCCCGCTGCCGCAGCCCCCGCGGCCGCGCCAAAGGCTCCTGCGGCAGACGCGCCGCTGGCGCCGTCGGTGCGCAAGATTTCCGCCGAGAGCGGCGTCGATGCCGCCACGGTGCCCGGCTCCGGCAAGGATGGACGGGTGACCAAGGGCGACATGCTGGCTGCGATCGAGAAGGCGGCCTCGGCGCCGACCCCGGTCAATCAGCCGGCCGCCGCGGTGCAGGTGCGGGCGCCATCGCCGGCCGACGATGCCGCGCGCGAGGAGCGCGTGAAGATGACGCGGTTGCGCCAGACCATCGCGCGCCGCCTCAAGGACGTGCAGAACACCGCCGCGATGCTGACGACCTTCAACGAGGTCGACATGAGCCACATCATGGCGATGCGCGCGCAGTACAAGGACGTGTTCGAGAAGAAGCACGGAGCCAAGCTCGGCTTCATGGGTTTCTTCACCAAGGCCTGCGTGCAGGCGCTGAAGGACATCCCGGCCGCCAATGCCGAAATCGACGGCACCGACCTGATCTACAAGAATTACTATCACGTCGGCGTCGCCGTCGGCACCGACAAGGGCCTGGTGGTGCCTGTCGTGCGTGACTGCGACAACAAGTCGATCGCCGACATCGAAAAGAACATTGCCGATTTCGGCCGCCGCGCCCGCGACGGCCAGCTCAAGATCGACGAGATGCAGGGCGGCACCTTCACCATCACCAATGGCGGCATCTACGGTTCGCTGATGTCGACGCCGATCCTGAACGCGCCGCAGTCCGCCATTCTCGGCATGCACAAGATCCAGGAGCGCCCCGTCGCCATCGCCGGCAAGGTCGAGATCCGCCCGATGATGTATCTGGCGCTGTCCTACGATCACCGCGTCATCGACGGCAAGGAAGCGGTGACGTTCCTGGTCCGCGTCAAGGAAAGCCTGGAAGATCCGGCACGGCTGGTGCTGGATCTGTGATGGCGATAGATGGCTGAATGGGTCGCACTTTCAGAACTGATCAGAAATGCGGCGCTGACGATTGCCGCTGTAGTAGGCAGCCTTTTGGCATGGCGGCAGTTGTCGCCTGCCGCGTTGCAGGCCAAATCCGCAAATGCTCAAGCGGCACTCGCAAGGCGCGCTCATGTGACGGAGCTATTTAATCGAGCGGCGGGGCAACTGCGTGATCCGAACCTTGAGGTTCGCCTGGCGGCGATCTATGTTCTTCGGGAGGTCGCGAAGGATTTTCCCGATCTTTCGAATCCTGTTTTCGAGCTTCTTCAGGCTTATTTGAGAGCGGGTAGCATCGATTATGGCGACGACGATCCGCCGATCGACATCAAGGAAATCATGAAGACGCTTCGAAGTAGACTTGGAGAATCCGATGCTGAAATCTAAGGATGTTACCCAAGCTAGCACTCTCGATTTGCATGGAGCTTTCGTCAGGCGGACCGATCTCAGTGGTGCCTCGCTTCGGGGTGCCAATATGACCAAGGTCGATGCAACAAATGCAGTTTTTCGAGGGGCTGATTTTGCGGGAGCGCTCCTCGATGGAGCTATCCTGAGGGGAGCAGATTTGACCGGGGCTAAAAACCTTACTCTGGAACAGCTCTCCAGTGCGGTTATCGACGATCAAACGACCCTCCCGACTTACATTGATCGAGAAAAACTTCACCTTTTAACAACGGTGAAATAGCACCTCCTCCCGGTGCCTGCGCCGATGTTGGGTGCTGACCAAGGGGGAGTTCATCCGGGTTTTCTAGGGGGCAGATTTGACCGACAGAGTAGTGATTATCACCGGCGGCAGCCGTGGCATCGGCCGCGCCACGGCGATTGCGGCCGCCGCGCGTGGCTTTCGCGTGGTCGTCGGTTACGCTTCGAATGAAGCCGCGGCGCGCCAGGTGGTCGCCGCCATCGAGGGTCGGAACGGCAAGGCGATCGCGGTGAAATGCGACGTCGGCGACGAGCACGACATCCTCGCGATGTTCAAGGCGGCCGACGGTTTCGGGACGCTCGGCGCGCTGGTCAACAATGCCGGCATCGTCGGAACCACGTCGCGGGTCGACGAGATGTCGGCCGAGCGGATCCAGCGCATGATGGCGGTCAACGTCACCGGCAGCATTCTGTGCGCGCGCGAGGCGGTGAAGCGGATGTCGACCCGCCACGGTGGTCAGGGCGGCGTCATCGTCAATTTGTCGTCGGTAGCCGCCAAGCTCGGTTCGCCCAACACCTATGTCGATTACGCAGCATCCAAGGGCGCGATCGATTCCTTCACCATTGGCCTCGGACACGAAGTCGCCGGCGAGGGCATTCGTGTCGCCGCGATCCGGCCCGGCCTGATCGACACCGAAATCCACGCCTCGGGCGGCGACCCCGACCGCGCGCATCGGCTCGCTACTGGCGTTCCGATGAAGCGCGTCGGCACATCAGACGAAATCGCCAGCGCCATCGTCTGGCTGATGTCGGACGATGCCTCCTACGTGACATCAGCCATTCTCGACGTATCGGGCGGGCGCTAATACCTCTGTGATAGCGGAGAAGGCTGTGCCCGTTGTTGCAATCGTCGATGGAGTGAAGATCGAGTTCTATCCGGATGAGCATCCTCCGCCGCACTTCCATGCCCGTTCCGCCGAATTTGTGGCCCAGATTGAAATCCGAAACTGCAGGGTTTTGCGTGGTTCGCTGCCTCCCGCGAAACTCAACCGTGTGCTATCCTGGGCCGCCCGACATCAGTCGGGATTGATGAATGCCTGGACCGCCGTGGAAGAATTGCGGAAGCCGGAGAAGATAAATGACTGACATAGTCGCCATGCAAAGTGTCGAGCCGGTCATATTCGGCGTCGTCAAGATTGTCTGGGTGGATGGTTTTGCCGGTGTCGTGGACTTGCGGCCGCTGTTCACGAAGGGAGAAATGTTCGAATTTCTCCGCACCACCCCCGCACGTTTTGACGATGTCAAACTCGAGGAGCACGGTCACAAAATCTTCTGGCTCGACGATCAGGGAGACGAGATCGACTTCGGGTCGGATTCCTTGCGTCAACGCGCCGAGCGTCAAGCCGGTCTTCTTCACCTCGCTAGCTGAATAGAAAGTTTTTCATGGCTTCCTACGATCTCGTTATCATCGGCACCGGCCCCGGCGGATATGTCTGCGCGGTGCGCGCGGCGCAGCTCGGCATGAAGGTCGCCGTGGTCGAAAAAAACGCCACGCTCGGCGGCACCTGCCTCAATGTCGGCTGCATGCCCTCGAAGGCACTGCTGCATGCCTCCGAAATGTTCGAGGAGGCCGGGCATTCCTTCGCCAAAATGGGTATCAGCGTGTCCGCGCCGAAACTCGACCTGCCCGCGATGATGAATTTCAAGCAGCAGGGCATCGACGGCAACGTCAAGGGCGTCGAGTTCCTGATGAAGAAGAACAAGATCGATGTCATCCCCGGCAAGGGCAAGGTGCTCGGCACCGGCAAGGTCGAAGTGTCAGGCGCCGACGGCAAGACTCAGCTGGTCGAGACCAAAAACATCGTGATCGCCACCGGCTCCGATATCGCGCGGCTGAAGGGCATCGAGATCGACGAGAAGCGCATCGTGTCGTCGACCGGCGCGCTGGCGCTCGACAAGGTGCCTTCGAGCCTTCTGATCGTCGGCGCCGGCGTGATCGGGCTCGAGCTCGGCTCGGTGTGGCACCGGCTCGGCGCCAAGGTCACCGTGGTGGAGTTCCTCGACCGCATCCTGCCGGGCCTGGACGGCGAGGTGGCAAAGCAATTCCAGCGCATTCTCGAAAAGCAGGGGTTTGCCTTCAAGCTCGGCGCCAAGGTCACCGGCGTCGATACCTCGGGCAAGACGCTCTCGGCCAGTGTCGAGCCGGCGGCGGGCGGGGCTGCCGAAAAGCTCGAAGCTGACGTGGTGCTGGTCTGCATCGGGCGCGTTCCCTACACCGAGGGCCTCGGCTTGAAGGAAGCCGGTGTCGTGCTCGACAATCGCGGCCGCGTCCAGATCGATGCGCATTTCGCCACCAGCGTGAAGGGCGTGTATGCGATCGGCGATGTCGTGGCGGGTCCGATGCTCGCGCACAAGGCCGAGGACGAAGGCGTCGCCTGCGCCGAAATTCTCGCGGGGCAGGCCGGCCACGTGAATTACGACGTTATACCCGGCGTTGTGTATACTACGCCGGAAGTGTCGGCCGTCGGCAAGACCGAGGAAGAGCTGAAGCAGGCCGGCGTCGCCTATACGGTCGGCAAGTTTCCGTTCACCGCCAACGGCCGTTCCAAGGTCAACCAGACCACGGATGGCTTCGTGAAGATTCTCGCAGATGCGAAGACCGATCGGGTGCTCGGTGTGCACATCATCGGCCGCGAAGCAGGGGAATTGATCCATGAGGCCTGCGTCTTGATGGAGTTCGGCGGCTCCGCCGAGGATCTGGCGCGCACCTGCCACGCCCATCCGACTCGCTCGGAAGCCGTCAAGGAAGCCGCGCTTGCGGTCGGCAAACGCGCCATCCATATGTGATCTGCGCCCGGCCGGGCGGAGACAACATTGATGCGCCGCCTGTTCAAGCCACTCTGGGTCCTGCTCGCGGTCATCTTCCTGATCGAGGCGTGGCTGTGGGATCACCTCGAACCCGTCGTGGAGCGGGTGGTCGCGCGGATTCCGCTGCGCGCTTTCAAGCATTGGCTCGCCGAAAAAATCGCTGCGTTGTCGCCGGCGCTGACGCTGATCGTGTTCGTCGTGCCCGCCATCCTGCTGTTTCCGCTGAAGCTGCTGGGGCTTTGGCTGCTGACCCATGAATACTGGATCAGCGCCGTCACGATGATGGTGTTCGCGAAATTCCTGGGCCTCGGCGTGACAGCCTTCATCTTCGATCTGACGCGGCCGAAACTGCTGCAGATGCAGTGGTTCGCAAAGATCTATGAGTGGGTGCTGGCATTGCGGGCCAAAGCCGCCGAGCTGGTCAATCCGATCAAGCTGCGGATCAGGGAAGCCATGCGCAGCGATGGCGATGGCTGGCTATCGCGGACGCGGCAACTGATCCAGCGCTTCCGCAAGAACGCGCACGAAGCGCGGTGAGCGTGCGCAGTGTTTTGATACGGCCTTTCGGCGAACTCGGTTTCCACCTCTCCCGATGGGAGAGGCGAGACTGGGTCCGCTGAGAGCTTGGTTAGAATCCCAAGCTCACATCAAATGCACCGCATGGGGCGCGAACAGGCCGATCGCCGTGAAGGCCAGGCCGGTGACCGCCAACAAGCCCGCGACCCAGGCCAGTGCGATCATGCCGGTGATGATGGTGGCCGATGCCAGCACGATGCCGATCTGGAACGCCGCCGAGGCGACCTCGTAATGATGGTATTTCGCCAACGAGAGATCGCGGGCATGCTCGGCCTGCTTGGCGCGCGAGGCCAGCTGCTCCGAGCCTTCGCCGGTTTCCGGCTCCGAGCGGTAGCGCGCCGCGGTCTTCTTCCAGTTCTCGATCTGCTTCACCAGCGCTGCCTTGGCGGCATCGTCTCCCATCACGCCGAGGCTCAAGCGGGCCTGATCCGAGGTCGCCTCGACCACCGTGCGGCGGATGCTCTTGGCCTGGAAGAACGCCCACAGGTTGGAGGCCTCGACGTTCTTGCTGATGGAGTCGGTCTGCGCACCCTTGCCCAGCGTTTCCGAGAACGCCAGAAACAACGCGATAACGGCGATCAGCAGTGCGATGTTCTTGTTGGAGCCGGAAGCGTGCTCGGCATGCTCCGCGTGCTCCATGCTTTCATGTGCGCCCATGATTCTCTCCCCCTGGTGGAATACATCCACGATTGACCGAACACCGTCGCCTGCGCAAGTGCCAAGCCGATGTGACGCCAGTGTGTCAGGTTGGAGAGAATTGTTTCTACGCGCGCGGATGCGCCGACTTGTAGACTTCCAGCAGCCGCTCAGAGTCGATCCCGGTGTAGATCTGGGTGGTCGAGAGCGAAGCGTGGCCGAGCAGCTCCTGGATCGCGCGGAGGTCACCGCCGCGGTTCAGCAGATGGGTGGCGAAGGAATGCCGCAGCGCATGTGGCGTGGCGCTGTCGGGCAGGCCG
>NZ_JAURXB010000179.1 GCF_030654605.1 Bradyrhizobium sp. | reverse complement strand
ATCAATTTTGCAAGGAATCCCCTTTCGAAAGGCCGATTTCCGGCAAATTCGATTTCCACAGATCGTCGGTTTAGGATTCCAAATCAACGGCTTGGGTATTCTTCACGGACGACTATCCACTGGCGCCGGAGTTTGCTGAGGCCCCCCCACCCCGGCCCTCCCCCGCAAGCGGGAGAGGGAGAAGAAAGAAATCAATCCAGCTTGGCTTCCATGCCGCGCCTGGTCGCCGGACGCGCCATCAGCGTGTTGTACCAGCGTTCGACATGGGGGAAGTCCTTGAGATCAACCTTGTGGCGCGGATGCCGCCATGCCCAACCGAGAATGGCGAAATCGGCGACCGACAGCGGCCCCGCCACGAACTCATGGGCCGCGAGGCGGCGATCCAGCACGCCGTAGAGCCTGACCGTCTCCGCCGCGTAGCGCTTCAGGCCATAGGCGCGTTCCGTCTCGTTCTCCAGCGCGATGAAGTGATGCACCTGGCCCGGCATCGGCCCGAAGCCGCCCATCTGCCACATCAGCCATTCATAGACCGGAATACGCTCGATCAGCGGAACGGGCAGGAATTTGCCGGTCTTTTCGCCGAGATAAAGCAGGATCGCGCCGGATTCGAACACGCTGACGCGCTTGCCGCCGGGGCCGTCGGGATCGACGATCGCGGGGATCTTGTTGTTGGGACTGATGGCGAGGAAATCTGGCGCCATCTGCTCGCCCTTGCTGATGTTGACGGGGAAAACCTTGTAAGGCAGCCCCATCTCCTCCAGCGCGACCGAGATCTTGCGGCCGTTCGGCGTGTTCCAGGTGTAGAATTCGATGGTCATTTTTTTGGTTTCCCCCGCTTGGCGGGGTATCCAGTACCCCGGAACCTCCCGAGGTGACAACCGCCGTCGGCGGTGCCGATGGTGACACTATGCGCTGTTGACGGCGCGGCCGCGGCTCTGGAATGTCCCCGCGTCCGCCGATAGATTGCGCGCCCCAGCCCCTTGAGAACCTCGCCTTGTCCAAATCAGCCTCCCGCGCCCGCCTCGCCGAGATCATCCGCAAGCGCTCGTTCGGGCGCGGCGAAATCACGCTGGCCTCGGGCCGCAAGAGCGATTTCTACTTCAACCTCAAGCCGACCATGCTGGATCCCGAAGGCGCCACGCTGCTGGCGGAACTGACCTTCGAGGCGCTGCGGGACGATCAGCTCGATTATGTCGGCGGGCTGGAAATGGGCGCGGTGCCGCTGGCCGGTGCCATCGCGCAGCTGTCCTGGATCAAGGGCCACCCGATCGCAGCGTTCTTCGTGCGCAAGAAGCCGAAGGAACACGGCGCCCGGCTCGCGGTCGAGGGACTGGCCAAGGGCGAGAGCCTGCAAGGCAAGCGCGTGGTGATCGTCGAGGACGTCACCACCACAGGCGGTTCGGCGCTGAAGGCGGTCGAGGCGGTGCGCGATGCCGGCGCCGAGATCGCGCTGGTCTTCACCATGGTCGACCGCGAGGAAGGCGCCGCCGAAACTTTTGCAGAGGCCGGCATCGCGTTCCGCTCGCTGTACAAGGCGGGTGAATTTTTGAAGGGGTGATCGCGGATATACACTCCGCGCGCCCTGCGCCGTCATGCCCGGCCTTGTGCCGGGCATCCACGTCTTGCTTACCGAGCTGACCAAAGACGTGGATGGCCGGGTCAAGCCCGGCCATGACGAAAGAAATGCTTCGGTCCAGCGTCCCCGGTCACCGCTCGTTTACCATCCCGCCCTAATGTGAAGCCGTGCCGGGGCGGCGATCGCCGCGGCCGCTTGGCGGCGTTGGGTGGAGTGTGCGTTGCGTAAGGAATTGACTGATCAGCGCATGCGGCGCCGCATGATGGTTGTTGCCGCCGCCCTGCTCGCCGGCGCAATTGCCGTGACGCCGCGCGCGGCGTCTGCCGAAGGCCTGTTCGATTTCCTGTTCGCCGGCGCCCCGAAACAGCAGCAGCGCCAGGCCGCACCGCAGGCCAATTTCTTTGCCGATCCGTTCGGCCTCAACCAGCAGCCCGCGCCGCCGCCGCGCCAGATGGCGTCGGGCTCCGGTCCGGCATTTTGCGTACGCAGCTGCGACGGCAAATATTTTCCGCTGATGCGCAGCAATGCCTCGCCGGTCCAGATGTGCCAGGCGTTCTGCCCGGCCAGCGTGACGAAAGTCTTCTACGGCAGCAGCATCGACGGCGCGTCCTCCACCACCGGCGAGCGCTATGCCGACTCCGAGAACGCCTTCGCCTATCGCAAGGCGCTGCGCGCCGACTGCACCTGCAACGGCCGCGATCCCGCAGGTCTCGCGCCGGTCGACCTGACGCTCGATTCTTCGCTGCGCTCGGGCGATGTGATCGCCACTACCTCGGGGCTGGTGGCCTATACCGGCGTCAAGCTCGGCGCCAGCCAGACCGCCGAATTCACCCCGGTTGCGTCCTATCCGGGCCTGACCGCCGATGTCCGCGCCCGGCTCGGCGAGATGAAGGTGGCGCCGGTGAGCGCCGAAATGGTCGCCGCCAACGCGCCGCTGCCGGAGACCGCCCGCGATGCCGTGCTGCCCGCGACGTCGGTGCCGAAAACCGTTTCGACAAGAGACAAGCGCGCCGAAGTGAATTAGGCGGTACTCAAAGTCCCTCATGGTGAGGAGCGCGCTTCGCGCGCGTCTCGAACCATCTGGCACGCCGTCCCAACTCATCCTTCGAGACGCTTGCTTCGCAAGCTCCTCAGGATGAGGAGCGAATACTCATCACCGCCCGACGATGACGCCGATCACGTTCGGCGCCGACAGGTATTTCTCCTCGATGTCGGCGCGCGCGGCGGCGCGGTTTTCCGGCGTCAGCAGGCCGCGCTTTTCGGCCAGGATCATCCAGCAATAGCCCCACCAGTCCGTCAGCATGCCCTGGTCGTCGACGAGGTCGTAGCCCTGCTCGGCGGCGAAGATGCGCGCATGCGCTTCGTCGAGCCGGTCGAGAAAGGCGTGGTCCTCGCCGGAAAACAGGTCGTCGCTGAAATCGTCCGTGGTGTAGCCCCACACCGACATGCAGACCGCGTTGAACTCGCGGTCGATCTGGTCGTCATCGACGATCTGGCGGCGCGAGGCCTGGTGCAGCCGCGACAGCGAACGGGCGAAGTCGGCGATGCGGGTGAGCGCGAATTGATCGAAGGCAATGGTGGACATGTAGTCCTCGAAATCCTGAAAGGCCCTAGATATTGTATTGGCAGCGTTCCGAATCACAATGATATATCAAAGACTTGCTAAAGTGTTCTTAATTTGTTCCAGAATAGGCGAACCCGATCAGGAACAGCCAGGCCACTAAACAATTTACAAATGCCGACGATACTCTGCGCGCGTCCGGCGGGAGACGGGTCTCAACCGAACCAGGGAAGCGGCATGCGAGGCATCGTGGCTTTTGCGATCATGACGGCCATTCTGGCAGTGATCGATGCTGCCTTCTTCAAAGGCAAATACCTCAAGGATTCGCAGGATGCGATCACGGGCCTCGCATCGATATCGACGCAAATCGGGCGCCGTTAAGCCGGCGTGTCGGTCATCGCTCGATCTGCAGCAAGCCGACCGCGAGATGCCGGAACGCCGCGACGGCCTTTGCAAGCACAGCGTGAGGATCGTCGGCCGCGGCGACCCAGAGCGAGGCATTGAGCGCCGCGCCATTGAGTAGCCGGGCGGCCGCTTCCGCGTCCACCGGCCTGACCGTTCCCGCATCGATCAGCGCCTGGATGGTTTGCGTCGTGGTGCGGAGACACGCTGTCTGGTTGGGCCATCGCGAGGGATCGCCGAGCACAGCCGGCCCGTCCAGCAGCATGATGCGCTGGATCTCCGGCTCCAGAGCCATCTCGATATAGGCGATGTTGGCGTCGAGAAATCCGAGCCATGGGGTTTTCGCCCGTTCCTGCGCAGCGCGCAGCCGTACCAGCATTTCCGCGTCGATCTGGTCGATCACGGCCTGCAGCAGACCCTTTTTGTCGCCGAAATTGTGGTAGAGCGCGCCGCGCGTCAGGCCGGCTTCGGCGGTCAGATCGTCCATCGACGCCGCCGCATAGCCTTTGGCAGCGAAAGCCGTTCGGGCGGCTCGAATGAGCTTGGCCCGGGTTTCCTCCACCATCTCGGCACGTCGCCTTGCGGCCACCGCAGCTCCCAAAAAATTTGACATACGCAGCGTATGCTTATTGACATACGGCACGTATGCCAGGATATACCGACATACGGGGCGTATATCAATGGAGTGAACCGATGGCCAAACGCGATGCGATCTTCCCTGCCGGCCGGCAAGCGCTTTACGAGATCAACCGCTATTCGGCGGCGATCCGCTCGGGCGACCTTCTGTTCGTCTCGGGCCAGGTCGGCAGCCGCGACGACGGATCGCCCGAGCCGGTGTTCGAAAAGCAGGTCCAGCTTGCCTTCGACAATCTCGCAGCGGTGCTGAAGGCCGCCGGTTGCACGTTCGACGACGTCGTTGACGTGACCAGCTTTCACACCGACCCGGCCACACAGTGGGAGACGATTGCCCCCATTCGACTGAAGGCGATCGGTGAGGCGCCCTACCCGAACTGGACCGCCGTGGGTGTGAACTGGCTGGCCGGTTTCGATTTCGAGATCAAGGTGATCGCGCGGCTTCCGCGGTCCAGTTGATCGATTGCCGGCGAGCGACAAGCATCGTCACGATTTACAACCGTCCCTGTTCAGCTCACATCGCCGACAGCATCCTGTCGCCGCAATAATTGGCGTAGAATTTTCCGCCACACTGCCTGCGGATCGCGGCGCAGCGGGCCGCGGGCGAGGCATTCTTCGCGACGCTGAAGGAGCAGCCGAGGCCGTCGGCGCTCTTGTTACCCTTGCCGGCGGCGAAGGCCGCGCTGGTGGCGCTGATGCAGACCACCAAAAGCGCCGCGGCGGCGATCTCGATCATCAATTTCATGGCGCGGTTCTCCCTCGGCTATCGCGGTATCCCGTCTTCCGAACCTGACGATACACCAAAGCCGGCTCACACGGAGGCCGCAATTCGGCCCGGTCCTTGCATAAAATCATACCTGCGCAGTGCACAACAAGGCTCCCGGCGGTTTCGATCCAAGGGCAAGGCGCGTATGATTCGACGCGGACTTAGAGCTTCAGGGAATTTGCGATTTGCCAAATCAGACTTTCCCAGGGAATTTTCCGGCGCCCGGCCAGCCCATCGACGAGCTGGCGCTGGCCGAGATCAAGAGCGCAATCCTGGTCAAGCTCAGGCTGGCGGTCGGCAAGGACGCCGGCATGGCAACCCGGCGCGACTGGTACAAGGCGGCGGCACTGGCGCTGCGCGACCGCATCGTACACCCTTGGCTGATCACGGAAAAACAGAGCTACGACGAGGGGCGCAAGCGGGTCTATTACCTCAGCCTGGAATTTCTGATCGGCCGGCTGTTCACCGACGCCCTCAACAATATGGGACTGTTGCCGATATTCGAGACCGCGCTTGGCGATCTCGGCGTCGGGCTTTCCGACTTGCGCAAATGCGAGCCGGACGCGGCACTCGGCAATGGCGGCCTCGGCCGACTGGCGGCGTGCTTCATGGAGAGCATGGCGACACTGGCGATCCCGGCCATCGGCTACGGCATCCGCTATGATTTCGGCCTGTTTCGCCAGATCATCACCGACGGCTGGCAGCAGGAATATCCGGACGAATGGCTCGGCTTCGGCAACCCCTGGGAATTCCAGCGGCCGGAAGTGGTCTATCACATCCACTTCGGCGGCGGGGTCGAGCATGTCGAGGCCAAGGGCCGCGACCGCGCGATCTGGCATCCGGCGGAAACCGTGAAGGCCGTCGCCTACGACACCCCGATCGTGGGCTGGCGCGGCCAGCACGTCAACGCGCTGCGGCTGTGGTCGGCGCGTTCGGCCGACCCGCTCAATCTCGACGTCTTCAACACCGGCGACTATCTCGGCGCCAGGGCCGAGGAAGCCCGCGCCGAATCGATCTGCAAATTCCTGTATCCGAACGACGAGAGCCCCGCGGGCCGCGAACTGCGGCTGCGCCAGGAATATTTCTTCGTCTCGGCTTCGCTGCAGGATCTGGTGAAGCGCCATCTCGCCTCCGACGGGCAGTTGCGCGGGCTGGCGTCGAAGGCCGCGGTGCAGCTCAACGACACCCATCCGAGCCTCGCCGTCGCCGAACTGATGCGGATTCTGGTCGACCTGCACAATTTCCGCTGGGACGAGGCGTGGAAGATCACGGTGGCGACGCTGTCCTACACCAACCACACGCTGCTGCCGGAAGCGCTGGAGACCTGGCCGGTCGAACTGTTCGAGCGGTTGTTGCCGCGCCATCTCGAAATCATCTACCGCATCAATGTCGGCCACCTGGCGTTGGCCGAAGCGTGCTGCCCCGGCGATGACGATTTCAAGGCCTCGGTCTCGCTGATCGACGAGAGGTCCGGCCGCCGGGTACGGATGGGACAGCTGGCATTCGTAGGCTCCCACCGCATCAACGGCGTCTCGGCGATGCATTCGGACCTGATGAAGGAGACCGTGTTCCACGATCTCAACCATCTCTATCCGGCGCGCATCACCAACAAGACCAACGGAATCACCTTCCGCCGCTGGCTGATGCTGGCCAATCCGAAATTGACCGACCTGTTGCGCGAGGCCTGCGGCGAGGCCGTGCTGGACGACCCGACGCAACTCTCGCTGCTCGAAGCCCGCGCCAGCGACGCCGCGTTCCAGCAGAAATTCCGCTCCGCCAAACTCCACAACAAGATGGCGCTGGCAAAGCTGATCGGCGAGCGCCTCAACGTCAAGGTCGACCCGGGCGCGCTGTTCGACGTCCAGATCAAGCGCATGCACGAATACAAGCGGCAGCTGCTCAACATCCTGGAGGCGGTGGCGCTGTATCACGCCATCAAGGACGACCCGCGGCGCGACTGGGTGCCGCGGGTAAAAATATTCGCCGGCAAGGCGGCGGCAAGCTATCGCTACGCCAAGCTGATCATCAAGCTGATCAACGACGTCGCCGACGTCGTCAACAACGACCCCGTGATCGGCGGACGGCTCAAGATCGTGTTCCTGGCCGATTACAATGTCAGCCTCGCCGAAATCATCATTCCCGCCGCCGATCTGTCCGAACAGATTTCGACCGCGGGCATGGAAGCCTCCGGCACCGGCAACATGAAGCTGGCGCTGAACGGCGCGCTGACCATCGGCACGCTGGACGGCGCCAATATCGAGATCCGCGACCACGTCGGCGCGGAAAACATCGCGATCTTCGGCATGGAGGCGATGGACGTGGTGGTGCGGCGCAAGCAGGGGCTGGATGCCGGCGACGTGATCCGGGGCTCGCCGCATCTTTCACGCGCCATCAGCGCGATCGGGTGCGGCGAATTCTCGCCTGGCGATCCCGACCGGTTCGAATCGATCGCGCATGCGCTGCGCCATCTCGACCACTACATGGTCAGCGCCGATTTCAATTCCTATTACGACGCCCAGCGCGGCATCGACGCACGATGGCAGGTGGTGCCGGCCTGGACCAGGGCTTCCATCCTCAACGTGGCGCGGATGCCGTGGTTCTCGTCCGACCGCACCATCCGGGAATATGCCGGGGAAATCTGGGACGTGCCGGTGCGGCCGGCCCCGCATCCGGCGTTGCTGGAGCCGGGGGTGCAACGCGGCGGAGCGCGCTGATTGCGGCGAGCGGAAATCCATTACCTCCGGCGTCATTGAATTGAGCCGGATAGCCGTGATACTGCGTTGATCTCTCAGCGTCATTGCGAGCGCAGCAATCCATGCATCAACAGCACGAAAGATGGATTGCTTCGCGGAGCCTGTCATCGGGCGGCGCTTCGCGCCGACCCGTTGGCTCGCAATGACGGATGAAGCACCAGCCGAATTTCCGAGGACCTTCATGCTGACCAAGGCCCAGCACCTCTTCGACGACGCCACAAAGGTCACCGCCGGCGACAGCCGCTGGCAAGGCCGCACCAGCGACGATTACTGGGCCTTTGTCGGCCCGTTCGGCGGCGCCACCGCCGCCACCATCCTGCGGGCGCTGATCGATCATCCGGAGCGATCAGGCACGCCGCTCGCCCTCACCGTCAACTACTGCGCGCCGATCGCGGCCGGCGCCTTCGAT
>NZ_JAURXB010000168.1 GCF_030654605.1 Bradyrhizobium sp. | reverse complement strand
CACAGGATCATCTGCGCGCCGAGCCCCATGATCAGCAGCATCGGCTCCGCGCCGGCGTCGCCGAAGATCTCGTAACAAATGTCGATGCCGTTGGCCCGGGCGATCTGCGGCGGCTGATGGGGTGACGAATTCACGTAATGGGCTCCCTCGAATGGCAAGCGACTGGGAACTCTATGGCACGGTTTTTCGCGCCGCAGAAGGCTCCGGTGCGGCAGGGGGCCTGACAAATAGGCCTGCCATGTTGACCGCCCTGTTGCAACAGTGTGGTATGGACCAAAAGGCGGGGCGCCAAAGCCCCCGGTGATTACGCTGGAGGGCGCCGATGGCAGACAAGAGCAACGATCCGGTCGCGATGTGGCAGAACATGATCGGCGAGATGGAGAAGGGTTTCAACTCCTTCGCCAACCAGGCCATGGCCTCGCCGGAATTTTCCAAGGTCGTCAATCAGGTCGGCGGGGTCACGGCGGGCGCGCAGAAGCAGCTCGGCGAGATCATGGAGAAATACCTTGTCGGCATGAACCTGCCGAGCCGGGCGCAGATGGTCACGATGGCCGAACGGCTGCAGTCGATCGAAGGCCAGCTCAACGAGATCAAGGCGATGCTGAACGCGATGAACAGCAATGCCGCCGCCGCGACCGGAATTCCCGGCGCGCCGAAACCGCCGCGCACCAAGCGTCCGCCGTCGGCGGGCGGAGAGCAAAAATGAACGCCAGTCCTGGTTTAAGTGTCCCGGGCCTCGATCTGGCGTCGATTCCGGACCGGATCCAGTCCGAGGTGCAGCGCGCGATCCAGCGCAGCATCAAGGGCGTCGAATATATCGCCTCATCCGGCCCGTCGCTGGGGTCGACGCCGAAGGACATCCTGGCGGTCCGCGGCACCATGAACCTCTATCACTACCGCCCCATCGCGGACGAGATCTACCGCGTGCCGATCCTGATCGTGATGGCGACCACCAATCGCGGTTACATCCTCGATATGGTGCCGGGCCAGAGTTTCATCGAGTTTCTGCTCAGGCGCGGCTACGACGTCTACATGCTGGACTGGACCGCGCCGAAGCCGGAAGAAAAAAGCCTGCGGATGGAGGATTACGTCCTCGACTTCATCCCGGATTGCGTCCGCCGCGTGCAGCAGGATTCCGGCGAGACCGACGTCACCGTGATCGGCTATTGCTTCGGCGGCGTGCTGTCGCTGCTGTACGGCTCGATCTTCAACGAAGGGCCGATGAAGAACCTGATCTGCTTCACCACGCCGATCGATTTCCGCGAGATGAAGCTGTTCTCGAATTTCTCGGACCGCCGCTATTTCGACGTCGACCGGCTGGTCGACAGCATCGGCAACGTGCCGCCGGAGATGATCCTGTCCTCGTTCGAGATGCTGCGGCCGGCGTCGCGCGCCGCCAGCCAGGTGCAGTTGTGGGAGAACATATGGAACGACGAATACGTCAAGGCCTACCGGATGATGGATCGTTGGGGCACCGATACCTTGCCGCTGGCCGGCGAGTATTTCCGCACCATCACCAAGGACCTGATGTGGGACAACAGACTGTTCAACGACACCATGTCGGTCGGCGGGCGCAAGGCGGATATTGCAAACATCAAGGTACCGATCCTGCACGCGGTGGCCGAGCACGATCACATCGTGCCCTATGACGCGGCCAGGCACCTGATCCCGAAGGTCGGCTCGACCGACAAGGAAGAAGTGATCCTGAAGGGTGGCCATGTCAGCGTCGTCGCCGGCGCCAACGCCATCAAGCGGTTGTGGCCGAAACTCGATTCATGGTTATGCGAGAGATCGATATGAGCAGCGAGACCAGAACCTATCCGCGCCGCGTGCAGACCGAAGCCGGCGAGATCGAATTCCGCCTGATGTCGCCCGCCGACGAGGCCGCCGTGCTGGACTTCGCGCAAAAACTGCCGGTGCA
>NZ_JAURXB010000162.1 GCF_030654605.1 Bradyrhizobium sp. | reverse complement strand
CCGTGCCGCCAGTCGGTGGGCAGGAATTCCACATCGAGCTTGAATTTCTCGGCAATGCCGCGCCACAGCACCGCGAACTGGCCGGTCTCGGCCATCAGCACCTTGTCGCCGGGCGACAGCGTATTGACGATCGCCGCTTCCCAGGCGCCGGTTCCCGACGCCGGATAGATGATGCCCGGTTGTTTGGTCCGGAACACGCGCTGGCAGCCCGCCAGCACGGCATGGCCCAGCTCGGCGAATTCGGGACCGCGATGATCCAGGGTGGGCATGTCCATCGCCCGCAACACCCGGTCGGGCACGTTGGTCGGGCCTGGAATCTGGAGAAAATGCCTACCAGTGTGCAGGGTCATGTGGCGTCCTTCCCGGGGTATTCTGGCTTCACGAGCCGCTCGAATATCACTATTCGGCGGGCTTGTCCCCCGCTAGGGCAGCCCCGTCAATGCATAACAAAGCGAGCCTTTGCCTTGCCAAGGCGAAAGCAGGGAGGCAAGAGATGAGGGCATCATGCGAGATTGAACCGATGGCGGCGACGCGGGCCGAAAAGTCCCAGGATTCGGCTGAAAACAGCGCTCTTGCCGCACGTCTGGCCCGGGAGATCACCGGGGACGTCTTCTTCGACCGGTTCAACCGCGGCCGCTATGCAACCGACGCATCATTTTATCAGCTAATGCCCGCCGGGGTCGTGATCCCCAAAACCATGGAAGAGGCGCTGCGGACGCTCGCGATCGCCCGCGAAGACGACCGGATCGTGACGCCTCGCGGCGGCGGCACCTCGCAATGCGGCCAGACCGTCAACCACGGCATCGTGGTCGACTTCTCCAGGTACCTCAACCGCATCGTCTCGCTCGACCTCGATAACCGCTCGTGCGTGGTCGAGCCCGGCATCGTGCTCGACGACCTCAACCGGCAGCTCAAAAAGCACGGGCTGTGGTTTCCGGTCGATGTCTCCACCGCCTCGCGCGCCACCATCGGCGGCATGGCCGGCAACAATTCCTGCGGCGGCCGTTCGCTGCGCTACGGCACCATGCGCGACAACACGCTGTCGATGGATGCGGCGCTGGCCGACGGCAGCCGGCTGCATTTCGGCGAGGTGAATTCCGGCGACGACAGCGTCGCCCTGTTCCGCGACATGCTGGATCTCGGCGCCCGCGAGGCAGCCGAAATCGCCGAGAGATTCCCGAAAGTGCAGCGCCGGGTCGGCGGCTACAATCTCGATGCGCTCGTGCCGCGCAATGCGCCGAACAATCTGGCGCATCTCCTGGTCGGCTCCGAAGGCACGCTGGCCTTCACTACCCAGGTCGAACTGAAATTGTGGCCGGTGATCCGCAACAAGGTGCTCGGCGTCTGCCATTTCGGCAGTTTTTACGAGGCGATGGATGCCGCCCAGCATCTGGTGAAACTGCGGCCCATCGCGGTCGAACTGGTCGATCGCACCATGCTGGCGCTGGGGCGCGAGATCGCGATGTTCCAGCCGATCATCGGCACCGCCGTGCGCGGCGATCCCGATGCGGTGCTGATCGTCGAGTTCGCCGAGGATGATCAAGTCGAAAACATCAGGCGGCTGAAACAGCTCGGTGATCTGATGGCCGATCTCGGTTTTGGCTGGGACCGGCCGCAACGCAAATGGGGCGGTGTCGTCGAGATTACGGAGCCCGCGCTGCAAACGGGCATCGCCGAGTTCCGCGCCGCGGGCCTCAACGTCATGATGTCGATGAAGCAGGAGGGCAAGCCGGTCTCCTTCGTCGAGGACTGCGCAGTGCCGCTGCCGCATCTCGCCGACTATACCGCGCGGCTCAACGAGATTTTCGCCAGGCACGGCACCCGCGGCACCATGTATGCGCACGCCTCCGAAGGCTGCCTGCATGTGCGCCCGGTGCTCAATTTGAAGCTGGAAAAAGACGTCAAGGCGATGCGCGCCATCGCCGAAGAAACTTTTGCCATGGTCCGGGAATACAAGGGCTCGCATTCCGGCGAGCACGGCGATGGCCTGGTGCGATCGGAATTTCACGAGGCGATGTTCGGCCCGCAAATCATCGCCGATTTCCGCGAGGTCAAGCAGCGCTTCGATCCCGGCAACGTGCTCAACCCCGGCAAGATCATCAATGCCCCCCGCATGGATGACCGGTCACTGTTCCGCTATCCGCCGGACTACCGCGTCGCCGAGCTGAAGACCGTGCTGGACTGGTCCGCGTATCCCGGCGCCGGTGGCGGTTTTCAGGGCGCGGTCGAGATGTGCAACAACAACGGCGCCTGCCGCAAGCTCGAAGGCGGCGTGATGTGCCCGTCCTATCGCGCCACCCGCAACGAGAAGGATGTCACGCGCGGCCGGGCCAA
>NZ_JAURXB010000160.1 GCF_030654605.1 Bradyrhizobium sp. | reverse complement strand
TGACCCGGGTAGCCGGCAGGCCAAGGTTGGCTAATCCCGCAGCCTGCGGCCCAGCGCCGCGACAAAACGGTCGGCATCGGTCTCGTCGTTGAAGACGTGGGGCGAGACGCGCATGCGGCCGAGCCGCGGCGCGACGAAAATGCCCTCGGTGGCCAGCCCCTCGACCAGCGCCTTGACCGTCACGTCCTTGAAGCCGAGACATAAAATATGCGGCGCCCGCAGGTGACGCGGCGGAATGCTGACGCCGAGATCGCGCACGCCTTCCGCGATCCGATCCGTCAGCATCGCAAGACGCTGCGCAATGGCCGCGGCGCCCCATTCGGCGATCATCTCCATGCCGATCGACGCCATCTCCAGCGAGACAAAATGGTCGCGCTCGCCCATGTCGAAGCGGCTGGCATCGCCGACATAGCTTGTGTCGGAGAAATAGACCGCGTTCTCGGCGCGCACATCGCGGCGGCCGCCCGGCGTCTGCTCGAGCGGAATGCCGCCCTGATGGCGTCTGGCGACGTAGAGAAAGGCGCGGCCATAGGGGCCGAGCAGCCATTTGTAGGTCGGGAAGATCACGAAATCAGGATCGAGCTGTTTGACGTCGAGCGGCAGCACACCCGCGCCTTGCGTCGCGTCGATCAGGAAGAGGGCGCCTTGCCGGCGCAGCGCGGTCGCGACCTGTTCGAGATCGATCAAGCCGCCGTCGGACCAGTGCACCGACGAGATCGAGGCCAGCGCAACCGGAGCCGCGCCCGGTCGCTCGATGGCGGCGAGCACCATCGAGGTCCAGTCGGCGTCATCGGCCTGGCGGATGGTCTCGACGGCAAAGCCCTGCGCGTCCGCGCGGGTCTGCCATTCGAGCACCGGCGAGGAGTGATCGTTTTCCAGCACCAGCACGCGCGTGCCTCGCGGGATGGTCAGGAGTTTGGCCGCCGTCGCCACGCCGTAGCTGATCGAGGGGATCAGCGCGATGTCGGCGGCATCGGCGTTGATCAGTCGGGCGGCGGCGATCCGCGCGCGGTCGTGCTGGCGGCCGGCAAAGCCCGGATCGAGCCTCCAGGGTTGGCCCTTGCGCCCGACCGCATCACGGCCGGCTTCCAGGGTCTGCAGCGGCAGCGGACTGTAGGAAGCGGAATTCAGATAGCAGATATCGCGCGGGATATCGAACAGGTCGCGTTGCGAGGCAAGCATGAGCGTCACCGCCCGTCGTACTGGTCCGGTCCCATCGCAAACTCCCACTGGTCGTGGCCGTGCGCATAGGTCTGGTTGGTCGAGGCCGGATTGCGGTTGACCAGCGGCCGCAAATACATCGGATGGGTGGCGCTGCGCACCTCGTGCTCCACCGTGAACAGGTGCC
>NZ_JAURXB010000158.1 GCF_030654605.1 Bradyrhizobium sp. | reverse complement strand
CCGTGCCGGTTTTGGTATGGTAGGTTGGTATGGTAGGGAAGGGTACGCTTTCGTCTCCGCACCACGCAAAAAGACTGCTCAGACCGCCGAAAACAGATTGGTTTGGTAGAAAATGGTAGCCTCGACGAGGGTCATATTAGGACGCGGCCCTCTCAAGGCTGAAACAGGGGTTCAATTCCCCTAGGGAGCGCCAGCTTTGCATAAACCCGCAGCAGCACAACCTCCGCGTCCCCTCAGGTTGATTTGTGCTGACGGCGATGCTGGGGGAAATACCATTGCATCACGTGTCGCAGCTTGTCGGAATCTCCACGCGCCCAGTTGCGCATGATTTCGCAGCCGAAGGAGATCGCGGTGATGGGTTTTGCCCCCGCCTGAATCATTCGGTCAAACGCGCGCTCGTGTGCGGTCGGCGAGATGCCGCCCACAGCGTCGGCAACCGGATAGACCTCGTAGCCCTCGGCCAGCATGTCGAGGGTCGGAAAGGCCAGGCAGACCTCGGTCCAAAGCGCGGCGATGACTACCTTGCGCCGCGCGGTGCCTTGGACGGCCTTGCGGAAGTCCTCGTCCTCCCAGGCATTGACGCCCGTGCGGTCGATTTCTTCCACTCCCGGCAGAGCCTCGCGTATCGCCGAAATCGTGCCTTCGTTCACGCCCATGTCCACTGCGACCGTCGAGAGCACCACGGGGATGCTGTAGGCCTGAGCGAGTTTGCACAGCGCGACCACATTGAGGGTGATCTCCTCACGGGAGGAAGAGGTCACGGTCGAATATTGCTCAGGCTGGAAGTCGATCAGGACCAAAACGCAGTTTTGCGGCGTTAGAAGATGATCGGCCTTGGGATCGCGGACGGGCTCGGGCTGGATCTTTGCCACGCTTTTCTTCTCCTTCAAGTCGAAATGAAACTGCCGTCATTGATGATCCAAACCAATATCAGACGCAACCTCATGGCGGCTTCCATCTTCATCCTCTCCAGACCACCCGAATGCAGCTGACGGTTCTCATCCACGTCGAGAAGGCTTCGGTGACCGGCGCCCGCGACCCGATTTACCTCACACGAAAAATTTACAGGTGTGGTCCAAGCCCGCGCAACGGCGGGCCGCGGCCGATCGAAAACGTGATACACCGTCAGCCGATCTGGACCCAGGCAACGGACCCACGATGAATCTCGACCTGACCCGACGCACTTTGCTGCACCTCGCCGGCGCCTCCTCGTTCGCTGCGGCTGCCGCAGGAGCGGCGCGCGCCGAGGGAAATGCTGGCAGCGGAAGACCGACCTTCGCCAACCGCACGCCGATGCGGATCGGCACGGTGACGATGCGAGTCCGCAAGCTGGATGCCGTCGCGGATTTCTATCGTGATGTGCTGGGTCTGACGGTGATGGAGCGGACCGTTGCCGGGGCGGTACTCGGTTCGGACGGCGTAAGACTGCTGGTGCTCGAGGCGCGTCCGCAAGCTGCCGACGAATCCCGCAAGGCCGCCGGGCTCTATCATACCGCCTTCCTGATGCCGTCGCGCAAGGATCTGGCGCGCTGGCTGGTGCATGCGGCGCTCCATCGCGTGCCGCTGTCGGGCTTTGCCGATCACCGCGTCAGCGAATCCGTCTATCTCGACGATCCCGAGGGCAACGGCATCGAGGTCTATGCCGATCGCGATCCCTCGCTCTGGCAATGGAGCGACGGCACGGTGACGATGGGGACCGACCAGCTCGATATCGACGGTCTCGTCGCGCTCACCGATACGCGCGTCAGCGATTACGCGCGCGCGCCGGAGGGCTTGCGCATCGGGCACATCCATCTGCGCGTCGGCGATCTGGCGCAGGCCGACGGTTTTTACCGCGGCGCCCTCGGCTTCGATCCGACGCGCCAGCGCAACGGTGCCGCCTTCCTGTCCTCCGGCCGCTATCATCATCATCTCGGTCTCAACGTCTGGCAAAGCGCGGGCGCCGGCCGCCGCGACGATGCGGCCACCGGCCTGGCCTGGTTTTCACTGGAGATCGAGCAAGCGGAGTTGTTCGCCGCACGGGAAGAGCGCCTGCGTCAGGCCGGCGTCACGGTGGCAGCCATTGCGAACGGGCTCGAGGCCGTCGACCCCTGGGGCACGCGGGTGCGCCTCGTCAAGGTCTGACGGCCCTCCGGAACCTGCGCTTCGGCGCAGCCTCACCGGTCCATGCGCATGGCAGCCCAGGGAATGCTGGTGTAGTGTCGGATCAGCGATGAGCGGGATTCCGAATGACCGAAATAGTCGAAAAAACCTCTTCCGATTCCGCTCCGGCATCCAACGCGCCTTTCCGGCCGCACACTTCGCACTGGGGCGCTTTTTCGGCGCGCTGGCAGGGCGACGAATTGCGGGTTCGCCCGCATCCCGACGATCCCGATCCGAACCGCATCATCGAGAATTTTCCCGGCGCCTTGCGCCATCGCGCGCGGGTGGCGCAGCCGATGGTGCGCCGTGGATGGCTCGAAGGCAAACGTGGACCTGACGAACGCCGCGGACGCAACGAGTTCGTTCCGCTGTCCTGGGACGCGGCACTCGATCTGCTCGGCGCCGAGCTGGCCCGTGTGCGGGAGAATCATGGCGCAGGCTCGGTGTTCGGCGGATCCTATGGCTGGTCGAGCGCGGGACGCTTTCACCATGCGCAAAGCCAGGTCCACCGCTTTCTCAACATGGCGATGGGAGGCTATGTCAGGTCGGTCAACACCTACAGCTCCGGCGCTTCCTCGGTCCTGATACCTCACATCATCGGCGACTACGAGCAGATGACGAAGCGCAACGTGACCTGGGAGCAGATCGTCGCGCATAGCGAGATCGTGGTCGCCTTCGGCGGCATGGCGCTGAAGAACAGCATGGTGGCCGGCGGCAGCGTCAGCCAGCATGTCGAGCGCGGCGCCATGGCGCGTGCCCGTGCGAACGGCTGCAAGTTCGTTCATGTCAGCCCGCTGCGTGGCGATCTGCCCGAGGAGGCGCGCTCGCAGTGGATCGCCAACATCCCCGGCACCGACACCGCGCTGATGCTCGCGCTGGTGCACACGTTGGTGGTCGAAGGACGGCACGATCGCGATTTCCTCGACCGCTATACCGTCGGCTGGCCGGTATTCGCAAGCTATCTGCTGGGCGAGACCGACGGCCAGCCCAAGGACGCGGCATGGGCGGCCGCCATATCAGGCGTGGCCGCCGACACCATCGTGGCGCTCGCCCGCAACCTGCACGGCCGCCGCGCCTTGATCGTGGTCTCGCACTCGCTGCAACGCGCCGAGCATGGCGAGCAGCCGGTCTGGATGGGGGCGGTGCTCGCCGCGGCGCTCGGGCAGATCGGCCTGCCGGGCGGTGGCTACGCCTACGCGCTCGGCGCGATCGCCTATTACGGACGCCGCAACAACGCGGTGCCGCTGCCGACGCTGCCGCAGGGCCGCAACGCCGTCGCCGAATTCATCCCCGTAGCCCGCATCGCCGACATGCTGCTCGATCCCGGAGGCTCCTATCGCTACAACGGCAGGACCCTGACCTATCCCGACATCCGCCTGGTCTACTGGGCCGGCGGCAACCCGTTCCATCATCACCAGGATCTCAACCGGCTGCGGCGCGCTTTTGCGCAAGTCGATACGCTGGTGGTGCATGAACTGGGCTGGACCGCGACGGCGCGCCACGCCGATTTCGTCTTGCCCGCGACCATGACGCTGGAGCGCGAGGATATCGGCGGCAGTTCCAACGATCCGTTGCTGGTGCCGATGCCGCGAATCGCGCCGCCCTATGGCGAGGCGCGCGACGATTACGAAATCTTCTCCGACCTGGCCGAACGTCTCGGCGCCCGCGAAGCCTTCACCGAGGGCCGCACGGTCCGCCAGTGGCTGGAGCACCTGTATGAGCCGACAAGGAAGGGTCTGGCGGGGATGGATTTGCCGGCGCCCGATTTCGAAACATTCTGGGCGAGCGACGGCCTGATCATGCCGCAACAGGACGACGATGGCGGACAGATCAGGCGTTTCCGCGACGATCCTGAAGCGGCGAAGCTGCCGACTCCCAGCGGCAAGGTCGAGATCTTCTCAAAAACCATCGCGGGCTTCGATGAGCCGTCCTGTCCCGGTCATCCGACCTGGCTCGCGCCGGTGCAGCCGGCGCCATCGACGCCGCTGATCCTGGTCTCCAACCAGCCCGCGACGCGGTTGCACAGCCAGCTCGACTTCGGTGCGCACAGCGCGGGCTCGAAGCATCGCGGCCGCGAGGTCGCCCGCATGCATCCGGCCGACGCCGCCGCGCGCGGCATTGCCGACGGCGACATCATCCGTCTGTTCAACGAGCGCGGCGCCTGCCTGGCCGGCGTCCGCGTCACCGACGACATCAGGCGCGGGGTAGTCCAGTTGCCGACCGGCGCGTGGTACGACCCCGCCGACCCAAGCGAAGAAGCCCCGCTCTGCGTGCACGGCAATCCGAATGTTCTCACGCGCGACATCGGCACATCCGCTTTGGCGCAGGGCTGCACCGGGCAGTTGACGACCGTCGAGGCCGAACGCTTCGACGGCAACCTGCCGCCGATCCAGGCCTATGATCCGCCGGTGGTTTCACACCCCGATCCCGTTCCGCGCCACCACGTCGCGAAAGAATGAGGCGCTGAGTTTTGCCACCCGCGCCTGTGTTTCGAAGTCCACCCGGTACACGCCGAACCGCTTTTCAAATCCAAAGATCCATTCGAAATTGTCCATCAGGCTCCACAGGAAATAGCCCTTTACCGGCACGCCTTCCGAGGTCGCGCGCTGCAGCTGGGAGAGGTAGTTGCGCAGGTACATGATGCGGTCGAGGTCGTAGACCTTTCCGTCGGGGCCAAGCTTGTCCTCCGAGGAGGTGCCGTTCTCGCTGATGTAGATGGTGTCGATGTCCCAGACCTTGGCGGCCAGCCGCGGCGCCCAGTAGATCACCTCGGGGCCGACTTTCAGCCATTCCGAGTTCATGTGCGGGAACGAGGCGGGGATGGGCAGCACGGACCAGCCGGGCTTCCTGTCGGAGGCGGCGATGTAGAATTGCGGCGCGTAGATATTGAGGCCGACGAAGTCGTTTTTGGCGCCGATGATCTTCAATTCCTCGGCGGTGAATTTGGGGGCGTCCTTGCCGTTAAATTCAAGGAAGCCGTCGGTATATTTGCCCTCCAGGATCACGCCGAGAAAGCCCGCGTTCAATTCGCGCGTCGCCATCTCGGCGGCGCGGACATGTTCAGGGGTGTCGAACGCCGGCACGCAGGCCGCGATGTTTTCCGCCGGGCCGACTTTGGTGCCGGCGCGCGCCTTGGCGCGGATCGCCTGCACGGCGAGGCCGTGTGCCAGCACCACGTGATGACGGGCCTGGTTGAGTTCGCCCAGCGGCAGTTTCAGGCCCGGCGCATCGATGCCCCAGCCGTAACCGAAATTCAGAAATCGTCCGGCCTCGTTGAGGGTGAAGATGTTCTTCACGCGATCGCTCAGGCGCTCGGCCACGTAACCCGCGTAGTCGCCGAACGCCTTCGAGGTGTCGCTGGATTGCCAGCCGCCGACACGGTCCTGCAGCGCCTGCGGCAAATCCCAGTGATACAGCGTCGCGTAGGGCTCGATGCCGTTGTTCAGGAGCTCATCGACCAGTCGGTTGTAGAAATCGAGCCCCTTGGGATTCGCAGCGCCGCTTCCCTCCGGAAACACCCGCGGCCACGCGATCGAAAACCGATAGGCCTTGACGCCGAGATCCCGGATCAGGCCGACGTCTTCCTTGTAGCGGTGATAGTGATCGTTGGCGCGGTCGGCGTTGCTGCCGTCCTCGATCTTGCCCGGCGTATGGGCAAACGTGTCCCAGATCGAACGGCCGCGGCCGTCCTCGTTGACGGCGCCCTCGATCTGATAGGACGATGTGGCGGTGCCCCAGACGAAATCGTTCGGAAAGGGGAACGGCGCGTGCCGCTCGGCTGCCGGCCTGGCGTCACCATCCGCGGGCTTCGCGGGCGTCGCCGCCAGCCCAAAAAAGGCGGAAAGCCCCGTGAGCTTGGCAAAATGCCGACGCGAAAATCCTGAGAACATCGGCTTCTCCGTCAGGGATCGATTTGCCAGGCCGAAATACGGTCGATCTCGAATTCGACCGTAACAGGAGCTTCAGCGTCGACGAAACCGACGCCCTGAAAATTCTTCGAGCCCATTGCCAGATTGACGATCATGTAAGCGCGGAGAAAATTCCGATCACGGCCACAATTCTCGGGTTCATGTCGTCGTCCTCCGGCTCACACATGGCGATGGACAACCATTGGCTATTCTATCCCTGACCCCCTGCCGGGAAAGAACGCCGATGTCGCACATTTGGCCCGCGATTGGCGCTCCGCCGAAGCGCGTGTGACGCCGCGCACATAAGTCGCCGCCGGTCCGGCCTAGGGTCTCGTTCAGGCGGACACAAAATCACGGATTTGCCAACCACACCCGTCTGTGGGGCATGATTGAAAAAGGGGATTTCGGATGAAAAAGTTTGCTTTGACCATTGCCACGGTTGCCGCCCTCGCTGCGGTCGCGACCGCGCCGGCGGAAGCACGTGGCGGACGCGTGGGTGCCGGCCTGGCCGCATTGGCGGCAGTGGCCACCGTCGCCATTGTGGCGGACACCGTCGTCAACAATCACGGCTATGGTTATGGTTATGGCCATGGCCATTACTACGGCGGACCGGCCTACTACAGCTACGGCACGCCGGTGTATGTCAGCCGCCACCGCGGTTGGCGCTGATGGTTTCGGCAACGGCCCGGAGGAAGCTCCGGGCCGTCAGCGTTTCTGCAGACATTTGACCCGGACGCTGCGCGGGCTCTAAAGTCGGTCCATGACCGATTTCCACGGCGTCTTCCCCTATCTCGTCTCCCCGATCGATCCCGCAGGCCAGATCCGCACCGATGTGCTCGGCCGTCTTTGCGACGATCTCATCAAGTCCGGCGTGCACGGACTGACGCCGCTCGGCTCGACCGGCGAGTTTGCCTATCTCGACAACGCGCAGCGTCAGGCCGTGGTGCAGACCACGATCGAGGTGGCAAGAGGCCGCGTGCCTGTGGTCGCCGGCGTCGCTTCGACCTCGACGGCGGATGCGGTGGCCCAGGCCAAAGCCTGCCAGAAGCTCGGCGCCGACGGCATTCTGGCGATCCTGGAAGCGTATTTTCCGCTCAGCGATCGCCAGGTCGAATCCTATTTTCGCGCCATCGCGGACGCGGTCGACATTCCCGTGGTGATCTACACCAATCCGCAATTCCAGCGCTCGGATCTCACGCTCGACGTCATCGCGCGGCTCGCGGCGCATCCCCGCATCGGCTACATCAAGGACGCCTCGACCAATACCGGGCGGCTGCTGTCGATCATGAATCGCTGCGGCGACAACATAAAGGTATTCTCGGCGTCGGCGCATATCCCGGCCGCGGTGATGCTGATCGGCGGGGTCGGCTGGATGGCGGGGCCGGCCTGCATCATCCCCGAGCAAAGCGTCGAACTCTACAACCTCTGCAAGGCCGCGCGCTGGGACGATGCGCTGAAGCTGCAGCGCCGGCTGTGGCGCATCAACGAGGCCTTCGCGCGCTACAACCTCGCCGCCTGCATCAAGGCCGGGCTGGCGATCCAGGGCTACGAGGTCGGCGACCCCGTGCCGCCGCAGGCCGCGCTGACGGCGGAGGAGCGCAAGGCCGTCGAGGCGGTGTTGCGGGAGGTGGCGGGCGCGGTTTCCTGACCGTTTGCCGCCGGGACTGCCAGAAACTTCTGGCCCGTTGAGACGTTCTTGCACCTGGCGCGGCTGGGTCCGGCAGCCAGCATATTACCCCGCAATGGGCTGAATTTGCTAACGAGGTGAAAGGATGGACCGTCGCACCACTCTGGCTCTGGCAGCCGTCGCGGCGCTGGTACTGGCGCTCATCGGCGGGAAATTCTGGCTCACCCCGTCGACAACCTCGGTGGCGCGAGCAGTCGAACAGCGCGGCGCGTTTTCAGAGGCCGAAAGGGGAGCGATTGAAATCTTCGAGCGGGTATCCCCGTCGGTGGTGCAGGTCGCGGCACGGTCCGGCGCCGACCTGATTTCCGAGGACGAAATGCCATCGTCGCCAGGCGGAGGCCCATCGTCATCCCGCACCGGCTTCATCTGGGATCACCAGGGCCATGTCGTCACCAACGACCACGTCGTCCAGGGTGCAAAGACCGTCGCGCTTCGCTTTGCCTCGGGTGAAGTGGCCGAGGCCGAGGTGATCGGCGTTGCGCCGAATTATGACCTTGCCGTGCTGCGGATCCGGAATGCGCGGCAGCCGCCGCCGCCCTTTGCGCTCGGAAGTTCGGCCGACCTGAAAGTCGGGCAAGCCGCCTTTGCGATCGGCAATCCGTTCGGGCTTGATCAATCGATGACCAGCGGCATCATCAGCGCGCTGAAGCGGCGGCTGCCGACCAGCAGCGGCCGCGAAATCGCCAACGTCATCCAGACCGATGCCGCGATCAATCCCGGCAACTCGGGTGGGCCGCTGCTGGACTCCGCGGGTCGGCTGATCGGCGTCACCACCGCGATCATTTCACCGTCGGGAACCAGCGCCGGAATCGGCTTCGCGGTACCGGTCGATATCGTCAACCGCGTCGTGCCCGAACTCATTCGAACCGGCCGCGTGCCCACCCCGGGGATCGGTATCGTGGCGGCGAACGAGGCGCTTGCGACCCGGCTCGGGATCGAAGGATTGATCGTCGTTCGCACGGTGCCCGCAGGTCCGGCGGAACGCGCGGGGATCCGTGGTGTCGACTTCCCCACCGGGGCGCTCGGGGATGTCATCACCGAGGTCAACGGCAAGGCCGTTCGGCGGCTTTCGGACCTCACCGACGAGATCGAGCAGATCGGCGCCGGCCGATCGGTGAAATTGACCGTGAAACGGGGCTCGCAGTCGCGCAGTCTTGACGTCGACGTCGTGGACATCGGCCGACCGTCATAGTGCTCAAATGTGAGGCTGGTTCGGTCAGTTGTTTCCATCGCAAAATCCGTTAAAACCCGCCTGCGAACAAGAGACTCGAAGGACCAACTGATGAACATTCTTCCCGGCAATCTGCGTTTCGGTGCGGGCAAGCCCGTCAAGCGTCTTGAAGACCAGCGACTGCTCACCGGGAAGGGGCAGTTCATCGACGACAAGCCGGAAGACGGCGCGCTGTGGTTGCACGTGCTGCGCTCGCCGCACGCCCATGCCAAAATTACCTCGATCGACAGCAAGACGGCCGCCGCGATGCCCGGCGTCGAGGCGGTCTACACCGGCGCCGACCTCGTCGCCGACGACATCGGCACCATCCCGACGCTGGCGGTGTTCATGCGGCCGGACGGCAAGCCGATGACGGTGCCGCCGCGCCGGCTGCTGGCCCATGAAATCGTGCGCTATGCCGGCGAGGCCGTGGCCGCCGTGGTGGCAACATCGCGGGTGGCGGCGCAGACCGCGGCGGAGGCGATCGCGATCGACTATGAAGTGTTGCCGTCGGTGGTCGATCCGGTTGAAGCGACAAAGCCCGGCGCGCCGGTGGTGTGGGCCGAGGCGCCGGACAACATCGTCGCCGCCATGAGCTATGGCGACGCCGCCAAGGTGGAAGCCGCGTTCGCCAGCGCTGCGCATAAGGTTTCGCTCGAGCTGGTCAGCCAGCGCCTCGTTCCGTCCGCGATGGAGCCGCGCTCGACCATTGCCGAGATCGAGAAGAAAACCGGACGACTGATCCTGCATGTGCAGTCGCAGACGCCGGGTTCGACCCGCGACCTCCTGGCGGATGCGGTCTTGAAGCGGCCGAAGGAGAGCATCCGCGTGCTGGTCGGCGATATCGGCGGTGGTTTTGGCCAGAAGACCAGCCTCTATCCGGAAGACGGCATCGTCGCCTATGCCGCGACCAAGCTGAACCGCAAGGTGCGCTGGCGCGGCGACCGCACCGATGAATTCGTCGGCGGCACCCATGGCCGCGATCTCACCTCGACCGGCGAGTTCGCGCTCGACGCCAGGGGCCGCGTGCTGGCCTATCGGGTGCGCTCGGTCGGCGGCACCGGCGCCTATAGCTCCGGCGCCGGCAATATCATCCCGCTGGTGCTCGGGCCGTTCGTGCAGTCTGGCGTCTACGACCTGCCGCTGGTGCATTATGAGGTCAAGTCCGTGATGACCCACACCGCACCGGTCGGCGCCTATCGTGGCGCGGGCCGCCCCGAAGGCGTCTTCATCGTCGAGCGGCTGATGGATGCCGCAGCAAGGCAGATCGGGATGGACCCGCGCGCCATCCGCAAGGTCAACTACATCAAGCCGGCGCAACTGCCCTACACCAACCCGGTCGGACAGGTCTATGATTCCGGCGCGTTCGCCCACATGCTGGAGCGCGCCTCGAAGCTTGCCGACTGGGACGGTTTTGCCGCGCGCAAAAAGGCGGCGAAGAAGAAGGGCCTGCTCTACGGCCGCGGCCTCACCAGCTATATCGAATGGACCGGCGGCCGCGCCCACACCGAAAAGGTCAGCCTGCACGCCACCGCGGAAGGCCGCATCATCCTGCATTCCGGCACCATGGCGATGGGGCAGGGCCTGCAGACCACCTTCACGCAGATGGCGTCGAACGCGCTCGGCATCTCCATGGACAAGATCGACATCGTGCAAGGCGATACGGATCTCGCCACCGGCTTCGGCAGCGTCGGCTCGCGCTCGCTGTTCGTCGGCGGCACTGCGCTGGCGGTATCCGCCGCCGACATGATCGCGAAGGCTCGCGAGAAGGCCTCGAATATTCTGGAGGCTTCCGTCGAGGACATCGAATACCGCGAGGGCATGCTGACCGTGGTCGGCACCGACAAGCGGATCGGCCTGTTCGAGATCGCGAAGAAGGAAAGCGGCGCGCGGCTCAGCGTCGACAGCGAGGGCGAGGTCGACGGCCCGAGCTGGCCGAACGGCACCCATATCTGCGAAGTCGAGATCGATCCCGAGACCGGCGTGACGAAAATCGTGCGCTACACCACGGTCGACGACGTCGGCGTGGCCGTCAATCCGATGCTGGTAACCGGCCAGATTCACGGCGGCGTCGCCCAGGGCATCGGCCAGGCGCTGTACGAGGGCGTCAGCTACGACCCCGAAGGCCAGTTGCTGACCGCGAGCTACCAGGACTATTGCCTGCCGCGCGCCGACGACATCCCGCCGATCGCGGTCGCGCTCGACGACTCAGCACCCTGCAAGACCAACCCGCTCGGCGCCAAGGGCTGCGGCGAATCCGGCACGATCGGCGGCACCCCCTGCCTCGTCAACGGCGTCATCGACGCGCTCAGCGAACTCGGCATCAAGAACCTCGCCACGCCGCTGACGCCGATGAAGGTCTGGCAGGCGATCCGGGACGCGAAAGCGGGGGTGTGATCTTCACCCTCCCCTGAAGGGGGAGGGTCGACGCGCCTCGGCGATGCGCAGCATCGTCCGAAGCGCGGCGGGGTGGGGTGACAGTCTTTCGTTTCGGGCGGTGCGCGAGTGGTGGGACCTTCACCCCACCCCGTCTCGCATCTTCGATGCGAGCCGACCCTCCCCCTCCAGGGGAGGGTAAGCGAGAACTACAGCCCCAGCACCATCTTCGCGACGATATCGCGCTGGATCTCCGAGGAGCCGCCGAAGATCGTGTAGGCGCGGCCGTTGAGATATTCCGGGACTATCGGCAGCATTTCTTCCGGGATTCCCGGCGCCTCGTTCAGCCGGTACAGCGGACGCATCGGCTCGACGTAGAGGCCGTCATTGCCGATCACCTCGACGCCCAGCCGCGTCACCGCCTGGCGGATTTCGCTGACTCTGAGCTTCAGCAGCGACGACACCGCGCCCGGGTTCTGCCCGGTCTGCAGCGCCGACAGCACCCGCAGCTCGGTCATCTCGAGCGTGTCGATGTCGACCTCGATCTCGGACATCCGAACCGCGATATCGGAATCGTCGATGGCGCGGCCGGTGGCGTCGGACTCCGCGAGGTCCGAAACGGTCTTCAGCGCGTCGCGCAATTTGGCCGAGGCGATGCCGGCGCCGCGTTCGAACTCGAGCAGGTACTTGCCATAGGTCCAGCCCTTGCCTTCCTCGCCGACGCGGTTGACGACGGGGACGCGAACGTCGTCGAAGAACACCTGGTTGACCTCGTGGTCGCCGCCGATGGTCAGGATCGGCCGCGTCGTGATGCCGGGGCTCTTCATGTCGATCAGGATGAAACTGATGCCGTCCTGCTTGCGCTCGGTGTCATTGGTGCGCACCAGCGCGAACATGCGGTTGGCGTGATGCGCATGGGTGGTCCAGATCTTGGTGCCGTTGATCACGTAGTCGTCGCCGTCGCGCACCGCGCGGGTCTTCAGCGAGGCGAGATCGGAGCCGGAGCCCGGCTCGGAATAGCCCTGGCACCAGTAATCCTCGCCCGAGAGGATTCGCGGCAGATAAAAATTCTTCTGCTCCGGCGAGCCGAACCCGATGATGACGGGGCCGACCATCTTGACGCCCATCACGTTGACGTTGGGCGTGCCGGCGCGGGCGCATTCGGCCTCGAAAATCCAGCGCTGCGCCGGCGTCCAGTCGGGTCCGCCAGCGTCCACCGGCCAGCCCGGCGCGCCCCAGCCCTTCCTGTGCAGCGCGCGCTGCCAGGCCATGCCGATATCGGGATCGGAAAATACCGATGGCGTCAACGCGGTGGCGCGCTTCATTTCCGGCGTGAGATTCTGCGCAATGAAGTCGCGGACTTCCTGCTCGAAGATGCGTTCTTCCGCGCTGAAGGTGAGGTCCATGCTGGCGCTCCGATGCTCAGGCGTGAGGGGGTGTTCGTCCGCCCAACGCGGCGTGACGGCGGTAATGATGGGCGCTGCCGCCGAACAGCGTGTCGAAGGCGAGCAGCCGCTTGAAGTAGGAGCCGATGTCGAGCTCTTCGGTGACGCCCATGGCGCCGTGCAGCTGCACCGACTGTTCGGCGACGAAGCGCGCGGATTTGCCGATTTTGGCCTTGGCGCCCGACGCGGCACGCCCGCGCGCGACGGGTTCGGCATCGGCCATCACGGCAGCACGCAGCGCGATCGACCGCGCCTCGTCGCAATGCATCGCCATGTCGGCGAGGCGGTGACGAATGACCTGGTTGGCGGACAGCGGCCGGCCGAACTGCTGGCGCACTTTGGTGTATTCCAGCGTCATGTCGAACATGATCTGCATGATGCCGACCGCCTCGGCGCCGAGTGCTGCCAGCGCGCGATCGACCACGGCCTCGATCTGCGGCAGCGCATCGCTGCCGTCGCCGAGCAGGGCGTCGGCGGCAAGGCTCACATTGGCGAGATCGAGGTTGCAGGCCCGGCCGCCGCCGAGCCGCGCGTAATCGCGCAAGGTGAGGCCGGGCGTGCCGGCGGGAACAAGGAACAGGGACAGTTTTCCGGCAGTGCCGTCGTCGCTGGCAACGCGGGCCGAAACGATGATCTGCCCCGCCGCATGGCCATCGATCACGGCGATCTTGTGCCCGTCGAGCCGCCAGCCGTCGGCCACCTTCATCGCCGCGGTCTCGACTTTTGCGAGATCGAAGCGCGCGGCTCGCTCCGAATGCGCGAAGGAAAGGCGCAGCGATCCGTCGGCGACCTTTGGCAGCATCGCCTGCTTCTGCGCCTCGCTGCCGCATTCGGCGATCAGGCCGGCGCCGATCACCACCGTCGACAGATAGGGCTCGGAAACCAGCCCGCGCCCAAAGGCCTCCATCACGATGCCGGTCTCGACCGCGCCCGCACCCAAGCCGCCATATTCCTCCGCAATCGGCAGCGCCAGCCAGCCGAGATCGGCGAATTGTTTCCAGATCGCCGGGCTGAAGCCCAGCGGATCGCCCGCGCTGCGGCGGCGGTGATCGGCATCATAGGTTTCCGCGATAAAGCGGTCGACACTTTCGCGCAGCAGGCGCTGTTCGTCGCTGAGGTTGAGGTCCATCTGATTTACTTCACCGCCGCCGTTTTTTTGACCGAGGGATGCAGTCCCGCCGGGTCCACCACCATGCCGAATTCCTGCAGATTATGCGCGTGACAGAGCTGATGCAGCGCGAAGGCCTGATCGATCGCCGCGGGCTGGCCCATGACATCGACCGAGCGGTTGACCGCCTCCTTTGTCATTTTAAGTGCGAACGACGGTTTGGCGGCGATCCGCTCGGCCAGCTTCATCACGAAGGAGGACAGCTCCGGCCGCGGCACCACATGATTGACCATGCCGAGCCGGTGCGCTTCGTCGGCGCTCCAGACGTCGGCGGTGAACAGCAATTCCTTGGCCTTGCGCGGGCCGAGTTCCCAGGGATGCACGAACCATTCGACGCCGCAGACGCCCATGGTCACCACGGGATCGCAGAACTCGGCGTCCTGGCTGGCGACGATCAGGTCACAGGCCCAGGCCAGCATCAGCCCGCCGGCGATGCACTTGCCATGGACTTCCGCGATCGTCGGTTTTGCCAGATTGCGCCAGCGCCGGGTGATCTGGAGATATATTTCCTGTTCGCGGGCGAAGCGGCCATGGGCGTTGGGTTCGGCAAACCCGCCCCAATTTCCGACCGGCGGAAAATCCACCCCGGCGGCGTTTTTGGCCCCGGGCCGCAGATCGTGCCCGGCCGAGAAATGCGGCCCGCTGCCCGCCAGGATGATGACCTTGACCGCATCGTCCTGTACCGCGGCGTCGAACGCGGCGTTGAGATCGTAGGTCATCTGCAGGTTCTGGGCGTTGCGCGCCTCGGGCCGGTTCATCACGATCCGCGCGATCCGCGGTTCCGGCCGTTCCACGATGATCGTCTCGTACTCCATGGCCTTCCCGATCCCTTTTATTATTATCCGGCCATGTTGCCTGTTTAGGCAAATGATAGGCAAGGGGCATCTCGCCGTTCCGGTCATTCCGGGGCGATGCAAAGCATCGAACCCGGAATCTCGAGATTCCGGGTTCGCGCCGGCGCGCGCCCCGGAATGACTGTGTGAACATGAGAGATTCTGCTACCCTGCGGAAAATTCCAACTGGAGAAATTACGATGCGCAGATTATGGACCGTGCTGGCGGCACTGGCGACGCTGAGCCTCACCAATTGCGGCTATAATGCGATCCAGACCACCGACGAGCAGGTCAAGGCCGGCTGGTCGGAGGTCGTCAACCAGTATCAGCGCCGCGCCGACCTCGTGCCCAATCTGGTCAATTCGGTGAAAGGCTTCGCGCAGCAGGAAAAGGACGTGCTGCTCGGCGTCACCAACGCCCGCGCCAAGGTCGGCAGCATCCAGGCCACGCCCGAGGTGCTCAACGACCCCGCCGCGTTCCAGAAATTCACCGCAGCCCAGGGTGAACTCTCCAGCGCGCTGTCGCGACTGCTGGTCGTGACCGAGAACTACCCGCAGCTCAAATCCGACGCGCTGTTCAAGGACCTGATGTCGCAGCTCGAAGGCACCGAGAACCGCATCGCGGTGGCGCGCAACCGCTACATCAAGGCGGTGCAGGAGTACAATGTCGGCATCCGCACCTTCCCGAACAATCTGACCGCGATGGTGTTCGGCTACAAGGAGAAGCCGAACTTCACCGTCGAGAACGAGAAGGCGATCTCGACCGCGCCGAAGGTGGATTTCAATCCGGCGCCGGCGCCGGCGGCACCTGCCAAGTAACCTGCCAAGTAACCTGACAGGTGATGCGACCATCAAGGGCCTGCCTGCGATGAACGCTGCAAGAGCCGCCTTCCTTGCGCTGCTGCTGTGCTTTTCCTGCGCAGCCGCGGCCGACGTCGCGGTGCCGCCGCTGTCGGGACGCGTGGTCGATCAGACCGGGACGTTGTCCAGCGGCGACGTCGCCGCACTGACGCAGACGCTGAAGGATCTGCAGACACGCAAGGGTAGCCAGATCGCGGTCCTGATCGTGCCGACCACCGATCAGGAATCCATCGAGCAGTTCTCGATCCGGGTCGCGGAGGCCTGGAAGATCGGCCGCAAGAAAATCGACGACGGCGCGCTGCTGGTCGTCGCCAAGAACGACCGGCGGCTTCGCATCGAGGTCGGCTACGGCCTCGAGGGCGCGCTCACCGACGCCACCGCCAGGCGCATCATCGACGAAGACATCACCCCGAAATTCAAGTCCGGCGATTTCGCCGGCGGCATTTCCGCGGGCGTCGACCGCATGATCCGGGTGATCGACGGCGAAAAGCTGCCGGCGCCGGAGCCGGAGCACTGGCGTGGCACGGGTCTCGAGAACTATATCGATCCCTTCAATCCCTTTGTCCTCGTCGCGGCATTCCTCATCAGCGGTCTGCTGCGGACCACGCTGGGTCGTCTGGTCGGCTCGGTTGCGACCGGCGGCCTTATCGGATTCGTGGCATGGCTGTTCGTCGGCTCCATTGTCGCCTCGGTCATTGTCGGGATCGCCGCCTTCATCTTCGCCATGTTCAGCGACATGGTCTCGACCGGTGGCGGACGAGGCGGCGGCGCTGGCTCCTGGTCGGGGGGCAGCAGTTCGGGCAGTTCGAGCAGCAGCGGCGGTGGCGGCAGTTTCGGCGGCGGCGGCGCGTCTGGAAGCTGGTAGAATCTGGAGCCGGTAATGGGCATCAAACGCATCGGCAGGCATCTCATCGCCCATCGCTGGCGGGTCCGGCGGATTTTTCCGCCTGACGTGATGGCGGTGATCGAACGCGCCATCAAGGCGGGCGAGGCGACGCATTCCGGCCAGCTCCGCTTCGTGGTGGAAGGCGCGCTCGACGGCGCGCCGCTGTTCCGCGACCAGCCGGCGCGCGAGCGCGCGCTGGATGTGTTCTCGCAACTGCGGATCTGGGACACCGCCGACAATAACGGCGTGCTGATCTACCTGCTGCTGGCCGACCGCGACGTCGAGATCGTCGCCGACCGCGGCATCGACGCAAAAGTCGGCGCCGCCGGCTGGGAAGAAATCTGCAAGGCGATGGAGACCGAGTTCCGGGCGGGGGATTTCGCGCGCGGCGCGATCAGGGGCATCGACGCGGTGTCGCGGCTGCTGGCTGCGCATTTTCCGAGACAGGGTGGCGGCAAGAACGAACTGCCGGATGCGCCGGTGGTGATGTAGATATTCGCTCTCTCAACGTCATTGCGAGCGAACGGACGGTGATCAACACAACCAACACTGTCGTCGCCCGGCGCAGACCGGGCGATCCAGTACGCCGCGGCTTCTCGGTGCTTGTGCTGCCGTCTCTGGAATACTGGGTCGCCCGGTCTGCGCCGGGCGATGACAGCGGATTCGGTGCGAGAGATGCACGTCATTCCCAAAGCCAGAAGTCCTACGCCTACGCCTTCGCCGAAGGCCGTTCACCGACCCGCGCGAACCATGCCGCGATGTTGGCGTTGGTGGTATCGAGCGGCTGGCCGACCTGGTTGCCGAAGTTGAGCCAGCCGTAGAGCAGGATGTCGGCGAGGGTAAAACGCTTGCCGCACAAATAGTCCTTGCCGGCGATCTGCCCGTCGAGCCATTTCAGGCGGTCTTGCGCGATCATCTTGAGGCCGGGGGAGGCTTCCGGCACGACGGGAATCCGCTTCTCGAAAAATTTCAGCGCCTCGCCGAAACGATAGCCGTTGGCGAGCGGCTCGCAAATGTTGAGGTCGACGCGGCGGGTCCACATCCGGCACTCGGCGCGCTCTTCCGGCGTCGAGCCGATCAGCGCGGGCGCGGGATGCTTCTCTTCGAGGTATTCGCAGATCGCGGTGATCTCCGACAGATAGCTGCCGTCGTCGAGCTCGAGCGTCGGCATCTGGCCGTGCGGGTTGCGCTTCAGATGCTCGGCTTCGCGATTTTCACCCTTGCGCAGGTCGACGGTCTGCCGGGGTATGTCGATGCCCTTTTCCGCCATGAACATGCGGACGATGTGCGGGTTCGGTCCGATCGAGTCGTAGAGTTTCATAGTTGTTTCCCCCATTGCGGCCTTGTTACCGCTTTTGAGCAGGCCGCCGGGGCATTTGTCAAACCGGCCGGTATCCGCGAGCGGCGTCAAGAACCGGCCGGAGCGAGTTGCTAAAATTTTGGTAAGGGCTCCGCCGGGTAACGATTTCGCAACGAATGAAAGTTACCAAATGGTGAACCTTTACTGGAGAATTCGAACGTGAGCGAACAGCAGGCCGAGCCGACCAGCAGCGAATCCGGATCCGTCAGCGCCGGGCCGGCCGTTTCCAACTCATCCGGCGCGGCAAGCCAGCCGGTGTCGGCACAGGAAGCCCCGAAAACCGTGGCCGAGGTCGAATCTCCCGATCTGGCCCCTGCACAGGGCGACGCTCCCAAGGATGCTCCCAAGGACGCAATCAAGGCGGACGCAACCAAGGTTGACGCTCCCAGGGTTGACGCCCCCAAAGCTGAAGCGGCCGATGCCGCCAGGGCCGACGCGCCGCGCGCGCCGGGCAAGATCCTGATCATGTCGTCCGGCGACCGCGGCTGGGACCACCAGGGTGTCGAGCCGGACGTGGAATCCGAGCAGGCGCAGGGCATGTTCGGCAAGCGGCGGTTGTCCGCGCTGGCGGCCGTGGTGGCGCTGGCGGCGATAACGGGCGCGCTCGGCGGCGCCCTGGCGACCGCGGGCGTGATGCATTTTGCCGGCGGAGCCTCGGCCACATCGAACAATCTCGTTCTCGAAGCCTCCGTGGCCCGGATCGACGCCGACATCCTGGCGCTGAAGGCCAGCGTCGAGCAAACCTCCAAGGTCGGTATCGTCAGGGACAACAAGGCCAGCGACCGTCTCGACAAGATCGAGAAGGCGCAAGCCGAGCCCGCCGCCAAACTCGCCAGGCTGAGCGAAGCCGTCGAGAAGCTCAAGGCCGCACAGGCAGCGCCCGTGCCGGTCGCGGCTGCTGCTGCGGCGGCGAAGGATGTCACCGGTTCGATCTCGCCTCCGGCAACGGCGGCGGTCACCGCACCGGTTCCACTGCCTGCACCAAAACCCGAAATGGCGCGGCTGCCGACGGTCGAGGGCTGGGTGCTGCGCGAGGTCGCCCATGGCGGTGCGCTGATCGAGGGACGCCAGGGAATCTATGAAGTCTATGCCGGCGATCCCGTCCCGGGCCTCGGCCGCGTCGACGCCATCCGCAAGCAGGACGGCCGCTGGGTGGTCGTGACCAGCAAGGGCCTGGTGGTGGCGCGCTAGGGATTTGGCAAGGCGCTTGCTGCCCATGCTTCGAGACGCTCGCGCCGCTCGCTCCTCAGCATGAGGTTGTTGTGTTTCAACACGTTCAACCTCATGCTGAGGAGCCGCGCCCTTGCGCGGCGTCTCGAAGGATGGACAGCAATTCCGCCCTTCGGTAATTTCCTGACCACTAGACCTTACCCGCAGAATGCCTGGAATGAGGGCTCCGGTGCGGTGTTTGTCAGGATATGGACCGCGCGTTGCCATTTATTTTCACCATCCTTGTTTTGCTGTGCGGCGCCATACCCGCGCGCGCCGCTGAAGGCCCGGCGCTGGAGCGTGGTGCGGCGATCACCGATCCCCTGGCGTTGCGCGAACTCGATCGCGGCCGGTTTGCCGTGGCGCGGGTCATGGCGCCGGAGAGATCCGTCGATATTCCCCTGACCAGCGGCCAGCTGTTCACCCTGCCGTCGATGGCGATGGTTCGCGCGGCACTCGATGCCGAGTTCGAACGGTACGTCGTCAGGCACAAGGCCGGTGTGCCGAACGAGACCATCGGCGTCGGAACCGGGCATGACTTTCAATTGTTCGATCGCGCCGTGTTGTATTCGGACGACGCGCGCTTCGTGCTGGCCGGCATCGTCAACCGGATGGACCGCGCCTTTGCCTCGCCGGAGAGCTGCGGCGAAGTCAGGTTGATCTACCGTCTGACGCGGACGCGGCCAGCCGGCGAGGACGGCGCGCCGCGGCGTCTGCCGATGACGCTGAATGTCGTGCTGAAGGCGAGGGGTGGCGGCATGACCGACGCCAGGGGCGCCGGGATCACTTGCGCCGGGATCGCCCGGCGTTGGCTCGATGCCGGCGAATCGACGCTCGCCGGTGCCGATCTCGCAGCCCGGCTGCTCGCGCCGGACGGCCCGCTCGACCTGATCCGGCCTGAAAACATCGATCGTATCGAAACCAACCTGCAGATCGTGCATGTGCCGAAATCGGCGGTACGCGAATTTCGCACCGATTATCTCTTGAAGGTGTTTCGCTTCGATTCCAGGGCGCGCGCGTTCGAGGAAGCGCCGATGGAAAACCAGATCGATCGCGAGCGAATTCTGGCGGACGCTGATCTTGGACGCGACTTCAAGGCCTGGCTGCTCGATCCCAGGCATCTCAATGAATTCGATCGCGGCACGGTCCTGATCCCCGAGCGGTTCCTGGCGAGAGCGGCGATCGCCGCGACGCCGGTCGGTTTCGATCCCTCCGGACTGCAGCCGGAATTCGGCCTGGTGCAGGGCGAGGGTGCGAACCCCGTGTTCAGCGAGAGCGACATCGTGACTGCACTCAGGAAGGCCGCCGACGTCGGCGTGACGCCCGCCAACATCCGCTCGGTCGCCGGCTTCAGGCGCCGGCTGAACGATGTCACCTGTTCGGGCTGTCATCAGACGCGCGGTATCGGCGGTTTCCATTTCCCGGGGGTGGACTGGATGGCGGCCAGGCCGTCCAATTCGACCGTCGTTCCGGCGTCGCCGCATTTCTTCGGCGACCAGATCCGGCGCCGCGATATTCTTGCCTCGATGAAATGGGGCAGCAGCCCGGATTATTCGCGCGGATTTTCCGAGCGTCCGCAATTGCGCACCAGGTCGGAATTTTTGGCGGAACTCAAGGGCACCGGCCACTATGACGGCTGGGGCGCGCATTGCTACCAGCCAAGCGCGAAGGCCGCCGACAACGACCCGAGTTTTCGTGACTGGACCTGCGCCGCGGGACTCGCCTGCGAGGCCGCCGGCAAGACCTCGCGGATCGGCATGTGTTTCGTCAAGAGCCGCTGATTTCAGTCGAAGCCGGTTGCGTGGCGACCCGACGGGCAAATCACTTCTGGTTATCGGAAACGATGTCAAGCCTCTCGCGAAAAAATATTTCTGTTTTACAGAAATAAAAACCGGGCTATATCGATAGCCATCCCGTCCCATTCAGAGGGGCGTTGCGCAAGGTCACCGATGCGGGACGGGGATGCGGTGGACGTGGATGGCGCTCCCGACCAGAGCGTCTGAAACGGACGGCGAAATCGTGTGGTCCTGACACCCCAAAGGCTGGTGTCAAGTTCGCAGCTCGAGGTGCTGCGGATGACGGTGGCAAAAGCGCAGGGCTCGCCGAGGAGATCACGTATAAGCCGTAAACCATTGCGCGGGGAGTGCCGGGTGATTCCGGTGTGACCTGACTAACGCGTGTGCCTTCTACCACTACCCATTGCACACGCGGCTATCGGGCGCATCGGGCGCCCGGCCTCCCCGCGCCCTCTGACTGGAGGGCAAGGAGATCTGATGGCAAAGCTCGGGCGCATGGCGCCGCGAGATCGCGAAAGCGTATTTGCTGTTTTTTAAATTTCAATCAAACTCCCGCAACGACGACTTCGCTGTTTGAAATCATCCGCAATCCGGGGCCGGCCTCACCGTCTGGACCTGCGCCGCGGGCCTCGCCTGCGAGGCCGCCGACAAGGCCTCGCGGATCGGCATGTGCTTCGTCAAGAGCCGTTGAAAATTTCTGGATGACAATGGAATGACTGTTTCGTGACGGGATGCCGGCGCTGGCTGGTGTTTCCAATCGGATCCATTGAGCTTGATCAAAGCGCCAATAGCTCGATCGGTTCTATTCTAAAAATGATCTTCTTAACGAGTTGAGCATGACGATGTCCGTAAGCGAGGCTTCTGGGAAAATCCGCACCGCCGCACCTTCCGCTGGGGCATTCGATCAACTAGCCAAAGTCATCCGGTCAAAGCCGGACCATGAACGTGTCAAAGAGAAAATCTCCGTTCGACACCTCAATTTCTACTATCAGGACGGCAATCACGCACTCAAGGACGTGTCGGTGCCGATCTATGCCAACCGGGTGACCGCATTCATCGGCCCCTCCGGTTGCGGCAAGTCGACCCTGCTGCGTGTCTTCAATCGCATCTACAGCCTCTATCCCGGTCAGCACGCTGACGGCGAAGTATTGTTGGATGGCGAGGACATTCTGTCCGGGAATCAGGACCTGGCCATCCTGCGAACCCGAATTGGCATGGTCTTTCAGAAGCCAACGCCGTTTCCGATGTCCATCTACGACAACATCGCCTTTGGCATTGGGCTCAATCGAGGTCTTGCCAGGGCGCAAATGGATACCGAAGTTGAAGTTGCATTGCGGCGCGTGGCGCTTTGGGATGAGGTGAAGGATAGCCTCTTGAAAAGTGGATTGGAGCTGTCAGGCGGTCAGCAGCAGCGCCTCAGCATTGCCCGCGCGATCGCAATCCGGCCAGAAGTCCTTCTTCTCGACGAGCCTTGCGCTTCCATCGATCCGATTTCTTCGGCAAAAATCGAGCAGACAATTGATGAGCTCAAGAACGACCACACGATCATCATCGTAACTCACAACCTTCAGCAAGCCGCGCGGGTTTCAGATTATGCGGGCTTCATGTATCTGGGCGAAATGGGTGAATTCGGTACCGTGCGCCAGATTTTCGTGACGCCAGGCGATCCGCGCACGCAGCGGTTCATCACCGGCCGGTTTGGCTGATGGATGCCGCTTTGTCCGGCATGCAGGGAAGAACAGTGACACGGAACTGCAACATACTTCATGCAACAATGAGCGCAGGCACCGTTCATTGACTATGGCGTACCGAGTGAGATAACGGCGCGAAACATGACCATAGAAGAACAAATAAGATACCTTACGAGCAGGCTGGTCGCTCACAGTGACGCCGAAATAGTGCCCGAGGTGTGCGGGCTGTTGAACGTCTTCGATGATGGCAACTATCGGGAGAGAATAAGTGACGCCGTAAGATGGGTCGAAATCTATGTCGATCCGCAAAAGGCGGAAGCCTATGGCGGACAAACCGTCGTGCTGGAGTTCCTGGTTCAGGAGCTCGCCACGGCGGCTGATTTGGCCGGAGCGTTGCAGGGCAATCCGCCATAGGCGCTTGCTGTCATATTGGGCTGTACGATCGCATTGATTTGGCTCAATGCGCCGTCCCCGAAGTTGAGCAGAATATCCTCATGAAAATATCGAACCTGATATGCACATCCTGCAAGGCTTCATACGAAATGGCCGAGGCCACGACGGTGAGCGGAAGGCCAGGCAGCGTTGAATGTATTGGTTGCGGCGCGACCCTGGCATCCTGGCGGGAACCGAAGGCAATCGTTTTTCGACTCGTATTGCCACCGGAACAGAAGTATCTTCACGTTCCAGTCCCGCCATCTCCGGCTATTCCCCCCGCCTGACCCCGGCAGCATCTGGCGGAACTGTGCCGTTGATGGCTCGTCGGTACTCACGCGATGCACCATCGCGTATCACGTGGGCTGCGACCGCACGATGGTCGGCGCTATTTTTCCTCGGCCAGATCGCGATCGAGATCGGCACCTGGTGAGCCGGTTGTTGCATCCTCTTGAGGCTGATCGATGTGCATACCGATCATTCCTGTCAGATTCGGCTTGACCGCTTCAAGGCCGTCCCGTTCCTGTGTGGCATCTTGATCAACTGGCGCGTCGGTATCGCTGTGTGCCGGCTTCTTTCCGCTCTGGTTGCTCGACATTCCGTCTTCCTTTGCTCTCGAACATTGTTCAGGCAAACTGCACCGCGAAGTAACAGGGCTCATCAACTGTAGTCCAGTTTGCGCCTGCCGGATTTGACCGGAATCAAACGCCCGGCTCGCCGCCATCGGCTGGATGCTGCCGCAGAACGAGTAGCCCTCACGCGTAATGCGGCAGGCGCTTGCCGGGCAGCAGATCATACGCCGAGCGCCAGCCCGGCAGGTCTGCGATACGATCGAGCCAGGCTTTTATGGCGGGGTGGCTCGCCGCGAAATCATATCCGGTCTCATCGGCGGGATAGTGCAGATAGGCCATCATGGAAAAATCGGCCACGGTGACGCGCTTGCCGATGGCGAAGTCGTTGTGCTGCAGATGGGTCTCGAGGATGCCGAGGAAATCGTCGAGCCGCTTGCGGAAATATTTAAGAACCTGCGGATCGGCCGATGGCGTGAAGGTCCGCATGAACCGGTAGCTCGCCATGTAGCCGGTGAGTTTGTGATTGTCCCAGAACAGCCAGCGCAGCAGTTCGAATTTCTCGTCCTCGGTCGCGGCGCCGAACCGGCCATATTGTTCGGCGAGTTGCAGCAGCAGCGGCGCGGTCTGGGTCAGCCGCTCGCCGTCGACTTCCAGCACCGGAATCTCGCCCATCGGATTGACGTCGCGCCGCCACTCCGGCGTGCGCGTGACGCCGCCGCCGAAATCGGTCCAGATCGGCTCGAAACTCTGGCCGCACAGCGTGAGCATCAGCGCCAGCTTGTAGCTGTTTCCGGATTCCGGAAAATAATGCAGGCGATAGGCGGGCATCGGCGATCACGCCACCGCGCCGGACGCCCGCAGCTTCTGGATCGCTGCTTCGTCATAGCCCGCGTTGCGCAAGATCTCGTCGCTGTGCTCGCCGATCCCGGGCGGCTTGCGCGGCCGGACTTTCTTGGCGCCGTCGACCCAGATCGGGCTGTTGATGGTCAGCATGGTGTCGTTCTCGAACGGCACCAGCACCTCGTTCACCAGCATCTGCTTGTCGTTGGGAATGTCGTCGAGGATGCCGACCACGCCGAACACCAGGCCGTTGCCGTCGAGGATCTGGCGCCATTCGGCGAGGGGTTTGGCGGCAAAGGTCTCATCGAAAATCCTGATCAGCTCGATCGACCGTGCATGGCGTCCGGCCTTGGTGGCGAAGCGCTCATCGGTGACGAGATCCTCGCGGCCGATGCAGCGCGCCAGCGCCGGCCACTGCTTCTCCTCGTTGAGCAGCGACAGGATGATCCAGCGTCCATCCTTGCACTTGTAATGGTTGGTGACGGCGTTCAGCGCATGCTCGCGCGTCCGTCGCTCCTGGAATTTGGCGCCGCACAGCTTGGCCTGCGCCAGCACCGAGGCGGCCCAGATGCCGTTGGCCATCAGGTTGGAGGAGACATGTGAGCCCTTGCCGGTGCGCTCGCGCTTGTACAGCGCGGTGACGATCGCACCGTAAAACGCCATCGCGCAGGGGTGGTCGCCCATCCCGGCGATCGAGCGGGCCGGCGTGGTGTTCTCGTCGGCGCGCACCAAGTCCATCAGGCCGGAGCGGGCCCAATAGGCGTTGCTGTCGAAGCCGGGCTTGTTGGCTTCCTCGCCCTTTTCGCCGTAGCCGGTGAACGAGGCATAGATCAGGCGCTCGTTGAGCGGAGCCAACTGAGCGAAGGTCAATGCAAGGCGCTCGCGCACTGCCGGCGGGAAATTGGTGATGAAGACGTCGGCCTCGGTCACCAGGCGATGCAGCACCGCTTGGCCTTCCGGCCTGGAGAGGTCGAGCGCCAGGCTCTTCTTGTTGCGGGCCTCCAGCATCCACGAATAATTGTGCTGGCTGGCGGGATATCCCGGCAGGTTCGGCAGGTTCCGGTAGGGATCGCCGAGGCCCGGCGGCTCGATCTTGATCACGTCGGCGCCGAAATCCGACAGCACGGTGGCAGCCGCAGGCGCCGCGATGAAACTCGCGCAGTCCAGAACCTTGAGGCCGTCAAAAATGCCTTTTTCCATAGTGCCGCCGCTCCCGTGATTCTTGTTGGTTTTGTCCGTGTGCTGGAATTATGCGTGAGAACCAGCGGGCATTTGACCCATCTTGGGTCGATGATGCAACGAAAGTTTCAACGTCATTGCGAGCGAAGCGAAGCAATCCATGGCGCGGCAGATACAAATAAGAGTGGATTGCTTCGTCGCTTCGCTCCTCGCAATGACGGCGCCCTATTCTTGCTCCGACAGCAGCGCGGCATTGCCACCCGCCGCCGCCGTATTGATCGTCACGGTCTGTTCGGTCGCGAATCGGGCCAGATAATGCGGCCCGCCGGCCTTGGGGCCGGTGCCGGACAGGCCGTGGCCGCCGAACGGCTGCACCCCGACCACGGCGCCGATCATGTTGCGGTTGACGTAGATGTTGCCGACGGAGAGCTGCTCGATCACGGCCTCGACCGTATCGTCGATGCGAGAGTGAATGCCCAGCGTCAGCCCGTAGCCGGAGCATTCGATCGACTGCAGCACGCGATCGAGTCGGTCCGCGGGATAGCGCACCACGTGCAGGACCGGCCCGAATATCTCCTCGGTCAATTGATCCGCGCTCGCGAGTTCGAAAATATGCGGCGCAACGTAATTGCCGTCGGGAGCATTTCCCGCGAAATGCACGCGCGCCTCTTTCTTCATGCGCGCGATATGCGTGTCCAGCCGCTGCTTCGCTTCGGCGTCGATCACCGGCCCGACATGGGTGGAAAGGTCGCAGGGATCGCCGATCCGGAGTTCGCGGGCGGCGCCCGCGATCATCTCGATCATGCGGTCGGCGACATCGTCCTGTATGAACAGCAGGCGCAGCGCCGAGCAGCGCTGGCCGGCCGAGCGGAACGCCGAGGTCACGACGTCGTCGGCAACCTGTTCGGGCAGCGCGGTGGCGTCCACGATCATGGCGTTGATGCCGCCGGTCTCCGCGATCAGCGGAACGATCGGGCCGTCGCTGGCGGCCAGCGTCCGGTTGATCGACCGCGCCACCTCGGTCGAGCCGGTGAAGACCACGCCGGCGACATCGGCATGCGCGACCAGGGCTGCGCCGATGCTGCCGTCGCCGGGTACCAGCCGCAGCGCCGAGGCGAGGACGCCGGCCTGATGCAGCAATCGCACGGCCGCCGCCGCGATCAGCTGCGTCTGTTCAGCCGGTTTTGCCACCACCGCATTGCCGGCCATCAGCGCCGCCGAAACCTGTCCCAGAAAGATCGCCAGCGGAAAATTCCATGGCGAGATCGCGATGAAGACGCCGCGGCCACGCAGCTGCAGCACATTGCTCTCGCCGGTCGGCCCGGGCAGCGGCGCGCTTTCGCCAAACAGCTTGCGGCCTTCCGCGGCATAGTAGCGGCAGAAATCGACGGCCTCGCGCACCTCGGACAGTGCATCGTCGAGGGTCTTGCCGCCCTCGCGTTGCAGCAGCGCGATGAAATGCGCGCGCCGCTGCTCCAGCGCGTCGGCGGCGTGTTCGAGAATGGTCGCGCGCCGCTGCGCCGGCATCCGGCTCCAGGCCTTGAACCCGTCACGCGCCGCCGATATCGCCGCATTGGCGTCTTCAGGCGTCGCATCGGCGATGCTTCCCGCCGTCGGCGTGGTCTCTGCGGCGATCGCTGAAACCAGCTCACCCAGCGCCGCACGATCGCCGAATTCGATGCCATGAGAATTCTGGCGTTGCGGCTGATAGAGGTCGGCTGGCAGGCGAATGTTCGGATGCCGCGCGTTGGCGGCAGCGCCGACGATATCGGCCGGGCGTCGCAGCAGCGTGGCCACCGGCACGGTATCGTCGGCGGCAACCGCCACGAACGAGGAATTGGCGCCGTTCTCCAGCAGGCGCCGCACCAGATAGGCCAGCAGATCGCGGTGGCTGCCGACCGGGGCGTAGGTACGACAGCCAATGTCGGGACGATCCTCGCTCAACTGCGCGTACAGCGCCTCGCCCATGCCATGCAGGCGCTGAAACTCGAATCCGCGTGTCCCATCCGCAAGCTCGAGCACGGTTGCGACCGTCAGCGCATTATGGGTGGCGAATTGCGGAAAAATGCGCCGCCGCAGCGCCAGCAGCTGGTGCGCGCAGGCGACGTAGTTCAGGTCGGTCATCGCCTTGCGGGTAAACACCGGATAGTCGTCGAGGCCGCGTTCCTGCGCGCGCTTGATCTCGGTGTCCCAGTAGGCGCCCTTCACCAGACGCAGCATCATCCGCCGGTTCAGCGCGCCTGCCAGTTCGTCGCTGTAGAAGATCACGGCCTCCGCGCGCTTCTGATAGGCCTGGATCGCCAGGCCGAATCCGTCCCAGCCCTTGAACGATGCGTCGCTGAACACCGCCGCGATCACCTCCAGCGACAATTCGAGCCGGTCGGCTTCCTCGGCGTCGACGGTGAAATTCAGGTCATGGTTGCTGGCGCGGCGCGCCAGCTCGATCAGCCGCGGCACCAGTTCGCCCATCACCCGCTGCCGGCTCACCGCTTCGAAGCGCGGATGCAGCGCCGAGAGTTTGACGGAGATGCCCGGCCGCCCGGGCAGGGGCCGGTCATCCGCGGCGCGGCCGATCGCCTCGATCGCGCTGGCATAGGAATTGAAATAGCGCTCGGCGTCGGCAGCGGTGCGCGCGCCTTCGCCGAGCATGTCGAAGGAATAGCGGGTGGCGTCAGCCGAATCCGCCCGCTCGAGGGCTGCCTCGATGGTCTCGCCCAGAACAAAATGGCTGCCCATCAGCCGCATCGCCTGCCGTGTGGCGGCGCGCACCGCGGGCACGCCGAGACGCTTTGTCAGCCGGCCGATGGTGCCCTGCGGGGTTTCGCCGGGCTGGATCACGCGCGCCGACATCCCGAGCGCCCAGGCGGAGGCATTGACGAGGAAGGCGCTGGACCTGGTTTCGTGATGGAGGAAATCGCCCTGGCCGAGCTTGTCCTCGATGAACTGGTCGGCCGTGCGGGCGTCCGGCACGCGCAGCAGGGCTTCCGCCAGCACCATCAGCGCCAGGCCCTCCCTGGTGGAGAGCGCGAATTCGCGCAGCATGTCCTCGACGCCGCCGAGCCGGTCGTCATGGGTTCTGATGGCGCCGATCAGGCGCGTTGCGGTGCGGTCGATCCGGGCGTCCTGTTCCGCGCGCAGTCCCGCGGTGGCGAGAAGCCGGGCCGCGATGGCGCCGTCGTCGGCGGCATAAGGCGCTTCGAAGCGCGGGAAAAGTCGTGATTCGGATGCCATGACGTACCCTTGGGGAGCCCGCATCTTCTATCATGCCGCCGAGCTTGGCACCGCGAAACCGGTGCGATAGGTTCCACGCGATTTATCGGTTTGAGTTGTGGCGGCCGATGGCACTGACGGGCAGGCGGCAACGATCTGGGGGGCGGAGCAGAACCCTGTGGTTTTGCGGCTTTGCTGCGCTTCTGGCAGGCTCAGCGATTGCTGCTCCGCTGCCGGCGCTCGCTGCCGAACTCAGCGCACCGGTCGCCGAACTCTACAGCACGGTGTCGATCTTTCCCCCGACCGCGAGATCCATGACGGTCTGCTACGGCTTTGTGTGCCGCCGCCGCGCGATTCTGGATTTCACGCCGGGCGACCGCAACGCGCTGACGGCGATCATGGCGGCGGGCCGCGCCTCGGCCGCGGCGGAACGGGCGGCGGTGCAGAAGGCGGTGATCTGGTTCGATCGCCGCATGGGGCCGGTCATCGGCACCAGCAGGCGCGTCGCCAAGGCGGATTTCCGCCACCGCGACGACGGGTATAATTACGATTGCTGGGATACCACCCGCAACACCACCAGCCTGCTGCTGGTGCTGCAGCAATGGGGCCTGCTGAAATTTCACGGGGTGGGCGACCCGCATTACCGGGGCAATGCGCTGGTGCTGCAGACGCCGCACAACACCGCGGTGCTGCTCGAGCGCGCCACCAGGGTCGAATGGGTCGTGGACATGTGGACGCGCGGCTACGCGCAGCCACCGGATGTCATGACGGTTCAAAAATGGGTAAAGGAAGATTGAGGATCAAACCAGCGCGTTCTGCGCCGGTTCATTGCGCGCAAGAGCGCCGCCGCTCCTGCCCATTGCACTCTGTTTTTTTGAGATGTTCTTGGAAGTCCCACTCCCGGATCAGATCCGAGAGTGCGCTGTTGCGGACCGCGCGCCCAGCCTTAAACCTTGAGGTTCTCGGCCGAGGTCTTGCCGCGATTGGCAACCTCTTCGTATTCGACCGTCTGTCCTTCGTTGAGCGAGGAAAGGCCAGCTTTCTCGACCGCCGAAATATGAACGAAAACGTCCTTGCCGCCACTCGAAGGCTGGATGAAACCAAAACCCTTGGTCGCGTTGAACCACTTCACAGTACCTTTAGCCATCACGTCGTCTCCGCGGGATCAAAACAATTAACGAGCCGCCGGTCCCCGCACACCGGCCTGCCCGAAAACACAGGATACGCCGGATAACGCAAGCTTGATAGCGCAAAGGACAGCTCGATTTCGGCGGAAAACGATCGATATCGTGGCGCATTGGCGTTTTTTGCCGATTTTGGCGATCATTTGATCCGGAGAGATGCCGAGCGTTTCAAATCCTACCGGCCTGACGGCGTTGCGCTGAAACCCGCCAAAGCAGAAACCCCGGCCGCTGGAGGCGACCGGGGTTCCGGATCGAAACCGAAGTTCCGATTACCATGCGCAGACGTTCACGACGCGAAAGCGAAAGCCGTACGGGGTCCACACGCGGCGGGTCTGGTAGCAGCCATCGCCGCCATAGCCGCCGCCGATCACGAAGCCAAGGCCAAGGCCGTGGTGGTGGTGATGATGATGCGGATGCCAGTATGGGCTGGCCGAGGCCGCGGTGGGAGCCAGCGCCGCCGCGCCGAGGGAAGCCGAGGCAACAAGTGCGAGAGTCAATTTGCGAAGCATGGTCGTTCTCCTTGATGTGCGCCGTAGCGCGGGGTTGATTGTCTCATCGCACATCAGTCGCGCCCCTCAGGAGCGCGGTTCGAGAAAACAGCCTGTGGTTCGGCGACAATTTCCTGAATGATTATTCAGGTGTGAAAAACATCACACAGCGACGTCGTGCGGCAATTGCACGGCGACGGGGTTCAAATCATTAACCAGCGCGGGCAACGCGCTGGCGTGCTCGACGGAGCGAACGATCATCGTCTCGGCGCGCCCGCGGATCGTGACTTCCTGTGGCGGCAAACTGTCTTCTGCAAGGCCGGCGGTGATGCGAACTTCTTCCGACACCACAACTTCGCAGGCGAGGTTCTTGGTCATGTCCTGCAGACGTGCTGCGACATTGACGGCGTCGCCGAGCGCGGTGAACACCATGTGATCGCGATAACCGATATCGCCGATGATCACCTCGCCGCCGTGAATGCCGACGCCGAAGCGGATCGGCTCGCGCAAATCATGGCTGAGGAATTGATTCAATTCGTCGATATTGGTCGATATCATGCCGGCGGCTCGCAGCGCCTGACGGCAGGCGGTTTGCGGGTCCGAGTCGAGCCCGAACAACGCCAGCTGTCCGTCACCGACGAACTGGTTGGGCTGGCCGCCGCATTCGAGCACGGCCTGCGACACCGCGCCGAGGAAACGGTTGACGATGAAGACGGTGTCGAACGGCAGCCGCTTCTCCGCGAGCTTGGTCGAGCCGCGCATGTCGACGAACAGGCTGACGAGATAGCGTTCCTCGCCGATGCGGGAAGGATTGGCGGCGTGCCCATCGGCGGACACCGCGTGCGGCAGGAAGAGCTGGAAGAAAGTGAGGTCTGTGGCCGGCCGCAACTGGCAGGCGAGGCGAATCGAGGGATCGTTCGCGCCGACCCGGTGCAGCACGAACGCTTCGCGCTGCGAAGGCTCGGGCAGGGCGGCGTGATCGCCGATCACGCGGATCCGGCAGGTCGAGCAGCGGGCGCGGCCGCCGCAGACCGATGCATGCGGCACGTTGCTGCGCAGGCTCGCTTCCAGCACGGTCAATCCCTTCGGCACCCGCACCGTACGGCCATTGCCATAGGACAGGTTGATCATACCGCCGCGCCGCTCATACAGTGTGCGTGCGCCCCTTGCCAGCAACGCGAGTGCGATGAGCCCGAGATAGAAGACAAGCGCGTAGTCGACCGCGCGGTCGATCGTGGCCTTCTGCTCGCGTGTGCCGAGCTTGCTTGGAGAAAGGTTTTCGGCCCGCCATTCGACGCTGTCATTGTCAACGACGCTCCGCCCGCCCTGATAGACCCCGAGGATGGCGAGCGCGGGCAGCAACACGGCCACCGCAAGCAGGAGCGGGGCCACGCGCTTGTAGAACGGCTTCATCCGCAGCCAGAGGTGCAGTCCGATGCAGCCATGGATCCACGACGCCAGGATGGCGGCAACCAGGCCCCATATGCGCCATGCGGGCCATGAAACGAAGTAGGCGAACAGCACCTGCGGGTAGAGGATTTCGTGACCATGAAGCGTCAGCGCAAGCCGGACGCCCAGCACATGGGTCATGACCAGTATCGGAATCGTCAGGCCGAGGAGGAGCTGCAGCAGCTCCATCGCCTTCCAGCGAAATTGCCGGCGCTGATACAGCGCCCAGACGCCAAGCGCGGCATGCACGAGACACGCGGTGTAGAACACGATTGCCACGGGGAGAAATTGCCAGAACCCGGTATGCAGCTGCACCCCATCCGCCATCGCGTCCAGAGAGAAATTGCCGAGCGCATGATTGAGGAAATGGCTGAGCACATAGGCGAACAGGATCATCCCGCTGACGAGCCGGATTTGACGAACGCCGATGCCGCGGAACAGCCTGGTCAGCTGTTCCTGGGAAAGTCGGGCCATGCGGGCTATAGAATCCATGATGGCCGACTGTAATGATAAATTGCGCCGGGGACCATCTCTCTACACGTCCTCTCTACACGTCGTCCCGGCGAAAGCACGGACCCCAGGCGTGAGCGCATCTGCGCTCATCGCGGCGCCCGGCGTCCTTGGGCACCCCAGCAGATATCTTTTCAGGCTGGAAATGCCGGTGGCTATGGGGCCCGGCATTCGCCGGGACGACGGTTGGGGATGACGTTGACACCCCCGGCGGAGTCGGGAAGAAAGCACCGGTGACGATTATCCCGCCCGACAGAACCAGCGCGCACCCGGACCATTTGGCCTCGCGGCAATGGCTCGCGGTCGCCGCCCTGATCGCGGCGCTGACCGCCATGCGGATGATCTACGCCGGCGCGATCGATCTGCGCACCGACGAGGCCTATTACTGGACCTGGTCGAAGGAGAGCGCGCTCTCCTTCCTCGATCATCCGCCGATGATCGCCTGGTTCATCCGGTTCGGTACCGCAATCTTCGGCGACACCAATCTGGGCGTAAGGTTTGCCGGCATCGTGGCGATGCTGGTCACGCAACTATTGCTCGCCGATATCGTGCGGCGCGTGACGCATGATGTCCGCGCGGTCGCGATTGCGGTGCTGATGCCGGAGGCAGCGCTGTACTACGGGCTGCTGATGGCAAAAGTCTCGCCCGACGTGGCGCTGATCCCGTTTGCGGTCGCGATGGTGTGGGCGCTGGTGCGGCTTCACGAGAGCGACGACGCGCGCTGGTGGCTGGCCGCCGGCGCCTTCGCCGGGTTGGCGCTGCTGTCGAAATTCACCGCGATCATGCTGCTTCCGGCGGTCGCAGCCTTCATGCTGGTGCCGAAGTGGCGTGGCCGCTGGCTGGCCAGTCCGTACCCGTGGGCAGCGGCGCTGATCGCGGTCGTCGTGTTCCTGCCGGTCCTGATCTGGAATTCGCAGCACGACTGGGCGTCGTTCCGCTTCCAGCTGGTGCGCGCCACCGCGACGCATGAATTGTCGCTTCGTACCGTCGGCGACTATATCGGACTGCAGTTCGGGCTGGTCGGCTTCATCCTGCTGCCGGTGGTTCTGTCGGGCGTGGCGCTGACGGCGTGGCGAGGCTACCGCCGCGGCGACGCGGTGGCCATTCTGCTGTCGACCGCCGTAATCGTTCCCTTCGGCTATTTCTTCTGGAAATCGCTGTCCTTGAGGGTCGGCGATACCTGGCCGATGTTCATCTGGCCGGCCGGATTCGCCGCCACGGCCATCAACATCGCGATGCTGTCGCGCGAAGGGTGGCCGGCATGGATCATACAATCGACGATACGTTGGGCCAGGATCGCGGTCGCTTCCGGGATCGTCTTCGTCGTTGCGGTTTTTCTCTATTACGTCGTCGCTCCCTGGAATTTTATCGGCCGCGCCGATCCGATCGGCGGCGAGGCCGGCTATCAGCAGGTGGTGGCGCGGGCGGAGGCCCAGCTGCAAGCGACCGGCGCGAGCTGGATCGCCACAACGGATTATCGCACCTACGCCATGCTGCGCTGGTTCTTTGGCGATCGCGTGCCGGTCATCCAGATCAACGAGCGCGGCAGGTTCGAAGGTTTTCGCGATCCCGGCATGGATGCGATCCGGGGCCGCACCGGCCTCTATGTCGGGCGCGAGCCCGACCATATCAGCCCGGTGTGGAGGTCGATCACCGCGATCAGGCAGCCGCTCGAACGGGTCGAGCGCAGCTGGCGCGGAATTGTGATGGATACCTATGCGCTGGAAAAACTGACCGGCTGGACACCGGAGCTCTCGCCGCAGAAGGATTCGCCGCTCTATCGTCCGCGCACGCTGGCGTTTCATCCCTCCCCACCGCAAGCGCGGGGGAAGGGATAAGAGCTCGCCGACAGCCCTTGTCAAAACGCAGTCACTCCTCGCCGTCGCGCTTGCGCAGCAGGTCCCTGGCGAGGTCAGCGAGGGCAGGGCGCGGCAGGGCGTTGAACGGCAATGGGCGGGTGAGGTCGATTGCGGCAAGCCCGAGCCGCGCGGTGAGCAGCCCGTTCAGGACGCCTTCGCCGAGCCGCTGCGACAGCTTTGCCGCGATGCCATGGCCGAGCACCTGCTGGATCAGGCTGTCGCCCACCGCCATGCCGCCGGTGATGGCGAGGTGGGCGATGACCTGGCGCATCAGCCTGAACATGCCGAGCGCGCCCGGCCGCGCGCCATAGAGCCGCGCCAGCTGCCGGATCAGCCGCAACGCCGCCACGAACACGAACAACACGTCGATCACGGCGCGCGGGCTGACGGCGGTGACGACCGAGACGCGCTGCGCCGCCTGCGAGACCAGCCGGCGCGCTTCCTGATCGAGCGGCGTCATCAATTCGCGCTCGGCGAGGCGAATCATGTCGGCGCCGTCGATGATGTCGTCGGCATGGCCCTGCAATGCGGCGCGCGCCCGCGCCAGATGCGGGTTCTGGTGCGCGAGGCCGAGCAGATCCCGCACGACGGCGCGGCTCTCGGTGCGATCGTCGCTGGCGAGTACGGCGCTGGCGCGCAGGTGCAGTTTTTCGATGGTCGCAAGCCGTGCCAGACCCAACGCCTCGCGGGTGACAATGACAACGAGTGCCACTGCAGCGACGGCCGCAAAAGCCAGTCCAATATAGCCAAAACTCTCGCTGCGAGCGAACAGGTCCTCGATCAGGCGGGTGACGCCAAGGCCGAGGCCGAGCGTGACCAACCCACCCAGCGCGCTCCAGAACATCGTGCCCCAGCGGAAGCCGCGTTGCACGGGGATGAGCGGCGCCTCGACCAGGACCGGCAGCAGCGCGGCATCGGCTTCAGGCCTGACGTGAATCGTGCCCTTCGACGGGCGGCTCGAATCGTCCGGGTCCATCACGATGACGCCGGGGTCGTCGAGCTTGAAGGTCGCCGGCCGCCGGTGAGGAGGGCGCTCGCTCATTGCAGTCTGTCTCCGATCAGGAACTGGAGGGCGCGGTCAAGGCGGATATGAGGCAGCGCGGGCGCGTCGCTGCCGTCGCGTTCGAGCAAGGGCGGGCGGAAGCGCAGGAACCGGAAATCGCTCTTCTCGGCCGAGGCGCTGGAGAGGCCGCGAAACGCGGCCTCTCCCTTGAACAGCTCTTCCGGATCGGCCGGCAGGTCGCCCGGAAAGGTCGCGACCTCGGTATTGCCGTCGAAGGCCTCGCCGTTCGCCATCTCGCCGGCGGCGGGCGTCCCCAGGATCGAGGGTAGCTTGTCGCGGCCGCGCGCGACCTGTGCCTCACGGGTGGCGCGGACCGCGGCCAGCGCCACGACGTCGATCTCGGCGCCAGTGTCCTCGGCCCGTGCGGCCGCCCTGCCGACGATACGCCGCAGCACGGCCTCGAGGCGATCATGGCTGGAATGGTGCAGATGATCGGCCTTGGTCGCGGCAAACAAAATGCGGTCGATCCGCGGCCGGAACAGGGTGCTCAGGAACGTGCTGCGCCCGATCCTGAAGCAATCCAGGATTCCCGCCAGTGCGGCTTCGAGGTCGACCAGCGCTTCCGGCCCGGCATTGAATGCCGAGAGCGCATCGACCAGCACGATCTGGCGATCGAGCCGCGAGAAGTGATCGCGGAAGAACGGGCGGACCACCACGTCCTTGTAGGCCTCGTAGCGCCGTACCATCATCGCCCACAGCGAACCCTCGGGCGCCGTGCCGTCGATCGGCACGTCGAGCGGTGCAAAGGTCAGCGCCGGGGTATCCGCGAGATTGCCGGGCATCAGGAAGCGGCCGGGCGGCAGCAGGCTCATGGCGAATCGTTCGTCGCGGCAGGCGCGCAAATAGTCGGTGAATAACCGGGCTGCCGTCAGCGCGGCCTGTTCGTCAGCCGGGGCTTCCGCGACTAGTGTGCCTAGATGAGCGTGCCATGGCGCCGCGAGACTGGCGCGCAGCGGCTCGCGCGACAGCGCGAGGCTCTCGGCCGACCATTGCTCGAAACCCTTGTTGAGCAGCGGCAGGTCGAGCAGCCATTCGCCGGGATAGTCGACGATATCCAGCGTCAGGGTGCGGTCCGCGCCGTTCTGGCGCTGGTAGTCGATCACCAGCCGGAGCTCGCTGATATCGACCGTCGAATTCGGCCAGTGCCGCTCCTCGATCAGGGTGCGCACATGATTTTCATAGGCAAAGCGCGGCACCGCATCGTCGGGCTGCGGCTCCAGCCTGGCGCGGGCGATCCGCCCGGTGGCGAACGGCTCGAAGATCGGAAAGCGGCCGCCGCGGGTGAGGCCGTGAATCAACGCCGTGATGAACACGGTCTTGCCGGCGCGCGACAGCCCGGTGACCCCAAGCCGGACCGTCGGATTGAAAAACTGGTCGCCATAGTCCATCAGGGCCCGCGCCGACAGCCGCGCTTCCTCGACGATATCTTGAAAACTGGGGGCCATGCGGGAGGGGACAACTCGGTTTGGCGGAGGCTATTGGCGGGAAAGCTATCCGAAAAGTGGCGATTGGCGGGGCAAAATCAAGTTTCATACTAAAGACGCGATCCGGGTGGAGAAGGCCCCTTCGTTGACCTCCCCGGAGGTATGTCTTAACGCTTCGCTATCGAAGCCTGCCGGGCCGTCATGACCATCTTCAGACTGAAACAACTCGCCTCGACCTCCGTTCATGCGGCCGGCGCCATGCTCTGGAACTACGACCGGGCCGAACTGATCGCCGACGGCGTGGTGCACGGCATCGGCGTGTTCTGCGGCCTGGTCGCGGCCATCGTGCTGATCGTGCTGGCGGCGGTCTATGCCACGGGTTTCGAAGTAGCCGCGGTGTCGATCTACGCCGCCGGGCTGCTGGCCATGCTGGTGCTGTCGGCGACCTACAATCTGTGGCCGGTCTCGCGCGCCAAATGGGTGCTGCGCCGCTTCGATCATTCGGCGATCTATCTGCTGATCGCGGCGACCTACACGCCGATCTTCCTGCAGCTGAAGGACAACATCTTCGCCGTCGCGCTGCTGATCGGCGTCTGGTGCGTGGCGATTGCCGGGATCGTGATCAAGCTGGTGCTGCCGGGCCGCTTCGACCGGCTCTCCGTCGGCCTTTACCTGGCGATGGGCTGGAGCGGCTTCATGGTCTGGGACACCGTGGTGGCGTCGTTGCCGACGATGGCCCTGTGGTTCATCGCGCTCGGCGGCGCGTTCTATAGTTTCGGCGTCATCTTTCATGCCTGGCAGCGGCTGCGTTTCCAGAACGCGATCTGGCATTGTTTCGTTCTGCTCGGCGCGGCCTGCCATTACACCGCTGTGCTCGATCTGGTCTTGACCTGAACTTTCAACAACTAATCGGAGCGTGGCGATGCAGGTGGCGGGTAAGGTCGTGGTTGTCACCGGAGGCGCCAACGGCATCGGCCGCGCGCTGTGCGAAGCCTTCCACCGCGCGGGGGCTGCCAAGGTCGTGGTCGCCGATCTCGATCTGGCCAATGCAGAGGCCGTCGCGGCCTCGGTCGGCGGCGCGGCGTTCAAATGCGATGTCGGGCAGGAGCAGGACATCCGCCGCCTCATCGAGGAGACCGAGCAGAAGTTTGGACCGATCGCGCTGTTCTGCTCCAACGCCGGAATCGGCGGCGGTTTCGACCCGATGTCGGTCAATGCGGGCGGCAGCTCGGACGAGCCGTGGGCGCGAAGCTGGGCGATTCACGTCATGGCGCATGTCTATGCGGCGCGGCACCTGATCCCGCGCATGAAGGCGCGCGGTGGCGGCTATTTCCTCAACACGATTTCCGCCGCGGGGCTTTTGTCCCAGGTCGGCAGCCCGGCCTATTCCACGACCAAACATGCGGCCGTGGGGTTCGCGGAAAACCTCGCCATCTCGCACAAGGCCGACGGCATCAAGGTGTCGATCCTGTGCCCGCAGGGCGTCGACACCAATATGCTGCGGTCGATCCCGAAAGGTCCGCAATCCGGTGACGGCGATCTGACGCCGGAACAGGTCGCGCTGGACGTGCTGGCCGGCCTCGGGCAGGAAACCTTTGTCATCCTGCCGCACCCGCAGGTGCTCGGCTACATGCGCAAGAAGACCGAAAATTACGATCGCTGGATCGCGGGCATGGCGAAGATCCAGGCGAAGATGCGGGAAGCTTACGGGAAGTCGTAAGGCGATGTGTGCCGCATCGCTGCGGCACACATCAATTGATCCGAAAACCCCTAGCGCTTTCCCGGAAAATCAGCCGGACCCTGACCGCCGCCGCGCGGACTGTCGGTGTCACGACCGCGAGGGTTGTCACGGCCGCCTCCGGGAATAGTGCGGATGAAGTCGCCGGGGGAAACCTGCGGTCTCGGGCGCTCGCGCTCGACGCAGCTGTTTCCTCTCGCCACCATATCCGTCGGGCATTCGCAGGCGCCGCGGCGATTGAGTTTCGCCGGCGGTTTGCAGGTGGGCTGCTCCACGCATGTTCGTCCCTTCGGCACCAGCCCGGGCTTGCAGACGCAGACGGTGCCGGCGGCATTCGGAACGAGCGGCGCGCGGCATTGCAGCGCCGGCACGCATCGCTTGCCCTGCTGCACCAGCCCTTGTGGACAGACGCACACGCCGGCAACCGGGCCCGGAATCATCGGGAGCGCGCAGGCTTCCTGCTTCACGCATTCCCTGCCCTTCAGCACGGTGCCTTGCGGGCAGATGCACTGACCGGGGAAGGCGCCGGGCACCATCGGCGGCAGACAGTCGGCGGGCGGCGGCTTGGTCACCGTCACGCAGGATTTGTCGTTCGGCGGATTGCCGTCGCTCAATCCCGAACCGGGCTTGAGTCCGACCATCGCGCAATTCGTGAACGGCGGGAATGGCGCCGAGCCCATGGCGGTTGCGACGATGTCGATGGTGCCGAGCGACTGGTTGGGAGCGGTTGGACCGGCACCGGTATAGGTGCAGGTTATCGTGCTCCCCGCGGCAGCCGGCAAGGTCGCGCAAGTCCAGTTCGTGCCCGTCGCGCTGTTGAATGTCATGCCGGCGGGAACGACATCCGTCACGGTGATCGCGTTGGCGCCACTGAACGGCGTACCTACGCTGGTCACCGCCAGGTGGAAGGCATAGCCATTGACCTGCGGAACCGGACTCGTACCCCCGGTCTTGACGACCGCAAGATCGATTTTCTGGTCGTCCGGCTTCTTGCATTCCGGCATCACGAGCTTGATTTCGCCGGAACAGCACTGATCGATCCCCGGCGCGCCGCCGCCGCCGACCTTGGTTTCGTTGGTTGCCAGCACGACGGCTTGACCCGGCGTTGCGCCGGATATCGTCCAGGTGGTTGTGGCAGCCCACGGCTGCTGCGGCGGTGCCACGGTGACGCCTGGTGTCAGCGAGGTCAGCGTGATGTCGCTTGCGGAGAAACCCGCGCCGCTCAGCGTCACCGTATAGCTGCCGTCCGGATTGCACTTCACGTCCACCTTCATGTCCTTGAGGCAGCCGGTGACTTCCGGAGGCTTCGGCTGTTCCGGACATGCGGCCGGGTTCATGCACATATTGTCATAGCCGACTTCCTCCGACGGACTTTTGGTGAAGTCGACCGGAAGCATGACCATGGTGACGTTCTGGATGATGGTGTTCCAGTTTGCGTTGTATCCGCCACCAGTCGGGGCGATCTGCCATCCTCCTGAACCGCCGGCCGGCAAATTCTCGCCGTTCTGAATCAATTGGATCGGCGCGCATATCTGCCGTCGCCACGGATCGGCTGACGTGACCGTGAAATTGGCGACGAAGACGGCCCGCAGCCCTCCGCTCCAGATCGAGAAGCTCGGCGTGATCGGCCCGGGCGGGCTCCCGGATACGAAGACTTTGAAGTCGAAGCAGAACTGGCCGCAGCCACCCATCTTCTTGACCCAATCGCCGAGATATTTCTCGTTGGTGGAGCAGGCCGCCGATGCACCCGAGGTGTCGCGCAGGTGCAGATGGTAATCCCCGGCGCCTCCGATGCTTCCGACGTCGGTGGTTGTAATGACGATGTTCGGCGCGCCTGCGCACGCACCCCAGCCTTCGGTGGAGCTGGCTTCAAAGCGGGTGCAGAGCGGTCCCGATTGCGCGTAGGCCGAGCCGGCGTCGCCAAGGACACCGAGTGCCATGCCGATCGACAGCGCTGCGCCGACGATGATCCTGCGCAGCATGACATGCTCCATCAAAGAGGCTCCTGGCTGGCGGGGATTCGTCATTTGCGGATCCCGCAAGCCTGGCGCGGGATCGTCACCGTTACCTTGGTGCGGCAGCAATCGTAGGGCTTGCCAGAGGCCGCCGCCGTCGCGTCGAACGCGCAGATCTCAATCACCGCGGTCGTTCCCGGCGCTCCGGTCAACGGGATATTCGCGGGGTTCAACGGGATCGGTCCGCCGGGAACGCTGACGCCCGGTGTCAGCGAGGTGGCGCTGACGGTATTGATCCAGCCCGGACCGCTGACCGTTAATTTGTAGACCCATTGGCCGGTCTTGGGATCGCACTCGAACGTACCGTTGGTGGCGAAGCAGGCCTTCGGCGGGGGAGGCGGAGGAGGAGGAGGCGGAGGGGGCGGACCACCACCGCCGCCACCGCTGACGTAGGGCGGACTGGAGGTGTTGCCGGCAACCATCCCGGCGCAGGGTCGCGCGAGAATCCGCACGCTGCCGATGTGACCGCTGGCGCGCGCATCGTCGAACTTGTCGTCATAGTCGACGAAGTAGCTGATTGCCGGCGGCTCGTCGGCGCGACGCATCATGTCCGGCGGAATGCCTTGCAGCCCGTTCACCAGCAGCGGCCCGCCGGGTTCGAGCTGGCTGCGCAGCGCCGGGTTGTTGCGGAGATTCTGCCCGGTGGTCCACAGCGAGGCTTCGCACGACGCGGTGTCGATCGTGCCGTCCTGGCGGTAGCCGTAACCGAGCGCGACGCCGCCATTGGTGTTGCGATAAGTACCGGCGAAGCCGACCGGGTATTCCTCCGGCGTCGGCTTCCAGAGCCCCGGCGACGGCGGATCGCTGGCATCCTTCAGCCAGTAGCGCAGCAGGCGTGGCTCACCCGGTTTGGCGAATGCGGAGTAATCATAGCTGGCGGCGATCGGCGCGCGCTGGGCCAGGATCATGGCGCCCCGTTGCGAGAACGCGATGTCGGACACCGGATACGGGCCGGGCTGCGCAGCAACTTCAACCTCGAGACGCGCATCGGACGCCAGACTGCCGTCCTGTGCGATGCCAACCGACCAGATTTGCGGTCCTTCAGTCGCGCCATTCCGCGCGGAGTAGAACAGCCGTCCGGCCTGGACTGCGAGACCCCATACCCGGCGTTCGGGCGGGGCGAATCCCCAACTGTCCGGATTCTCTGCGTTGAATTTGTTGCTGGCGATGTTGGGCCGGTTGGCGGGATTGAACGGCATCGGCGGCAGCCTGACCGCGCCGCGGCCGGTCACGCCGTGGTCGTAGGGCGCGCCGGGTTCGCTGCCGTCGGCGACGGCGAAGCGATGAATCATTCCGGTATAGAGATCAGACACCAACAGCTGCTTGTGCGCGGCATCGTAGGTTAGGTTGCCCAGCGCCGGTCCGGGATTGGGCACGCCGTCGAGCATGACCTTGGCAAACAAGGTCACTGCGCCGGTGCTGCCGTCGACCTTGTAGATGCTGCCGGGATCGCCCTGCAGGTCGAGGCCGAATTGTCCCTTCATCCATCCCGTGCCGGGACCGCCGGCTTTCCTGCGTTCCGGCAATCCGTCCGCGCCGCGGCCAACCAGATTGAGGCCGAACGCCGAGGTGGCGGCGAGATAGATGTTGGGCGCGGACGCATCGTCGAGCGCTACGCCGAACAGCTGACCCGTCTCCTTCGCGAACACGTCGAACGTCTTGGGCGCCTGGAATAACCGCCCGTCCCAGTCATATCCGGGCCGGCCGAGGTTCACGACGCGGGCGGAAGGGGCGTCGGGATTGATGAATGTGAGATCAATGGCGGACTTGTTCGCCGGCCGCTGCTTGCCCGGGTCGGGAGCGATGGACTCGGAAAATCCGGTGACCACCGCATCACCCAGGCCCAGGATCGGCGGGCGGCTGGGTTGTTGGGCGTCCAATTGGCCTGGAAGCAGTTGGCAAAACAGCAGCAGCGGCAAAAGCCGCGAAATGGATCTAGACAAGATTCGCCTCCCGTCGCTCGGCGGATGCCGGGCGCGACAACACTCATTCGAGTTCTTGAGAGGCCAGCCGGCGAGGAGTTATGCGAACTCGCGCGATTGCACGGTCATTATGCTTCTAAGTAGTGCCAAAAGAACGGTCTTGTTGCCGTTTAGACGGACGCTAGCGGAGTTTAGTTCAATCGAACAGCTTTAATAATTCGCGACAGGTCGACTGACCTGCCGCAATACGAGTCGCGTTGTCAGCCCTTCTTCGCATAAAGCAGCGGCACCGCCGAATCCACCATCACCTCGATCAGGCTGACGCCGTCATGCGCGAGACCGCGCGCAAGCGCGGGCGCCAGGTCTGCCGAGGCGCTGACGCGCACCGCATCGCAGCCCATGCCTTCAGCGATCTTGACAAAGTCGATGCCGGGCAGATCGAGGCCGGGCACGTTGCGCACCTGCATCACCTGGCTGAACGAGCGCATCGCGCCGTAGCCCAGATTGTTGATGACCACGACGGTCAGCGGCAGCTTGCGCTGTGCCGCGGTCCACAGCGCCTGGATCGAATACATTGCCGAGCCGTCGCCGATCAGGCAGACGGTCCGGATGCCGGGGCGGGCGAGCGCCATGCCGACCGCGGCGGGCAGCCCAAAGCCGAGACCGCCGCTCGCCATGGTGCAGAAACTGTCCTGGCCGCGCATCGGCATGAATTTTTGCATCGCCGGACGGTGTGACGGGGCTTCCTCCACCAGCACGGCGTCAGCGGGCATCGCCGACGACAGCGCGTGCAGCAGATATTCGACAGGAATCGGATCGTCCGCTTGGGGCGCGGGGGACAGAACACGACCGGCCGGCATCGTGCGCCTGGTCTCGGGCAGCAGTTCCAGCAGCATTCTCAGCGCGGGCTCTATGGTCGCGACGATGCTGGTGCCGAACGGCGTTACCGCTGCCGCAGTGGAATCGTCGGTGATCTGGAAGATCGTGGTGGTGCCGTCGAAGATCGAGGCGTGGCCCTCGACGTGGAAGGTGAAGACCGGCGCGCCGATCACCACCACCAGATCGTTCAGGCCCAAGGCATCCGAGAGCTGTGACGGCGAGGCGTGCAGGAAGCCTGCGAATTGCGGATGCTGCTCCGGGAAACTGCAGCGCGCCGAAAATGGGCTGACCCACACGGACGCTCTCGCCTTTTCCGCCACGCGCACCATCAGATCGACGGCTCCGGCGCGATCGACCCCGGGACCGACGACGAGGGCAGGGCGCTTGCTGGCGGAGAGCGCGGCGGCGAGTGCCTGCATCGCATTGGCGTCGGGGCCAAGCTCGCGGCTGACGCTGCGGGCCTCGATGGGCTGGGTTGGATGGGCCCAGTCGTCGATCGGCACGGATACGAACGTCGGGCCGCAGGGCGGCTGCATCGCCACGTAATAGGCGCGCGCGATCGCGGCAGGCACGTCTTCGGCCCGCGCCGGTTCGACCGAGTATTTGACATAGGGACGCGGAAATTCCGACGCGCGCTCGGCATACAGGAAAGGCTGCAACGGCAGGATCGAGCGCGCCTGCTGGCCCGCCGTGATCACCAGCGGCGTCTGGTTGCGATGGGCGGTGAAGATGTTGCCGAGCGCATGGCCGACGCCGGCGCCCGAATGCAGATTGACAAAACCGGCGTTGCGGGTGGCCTGCGCATAGCCGTCGGCCATGCCGATGACGGAGGCTTCCTGCAAGCCCAGCACGTAGTCGATATCGTCAGGCCAGTCGGCGAGAAACGGCAATTCGGTCGAGCCGGGATTGCCGAACACCTTCTTGATGCCGAAGGACCGCAACAGGTCGAGCGTGGCCTGCTTGACGGTGACTGCGGTGGTTTTGGTGGGCTTGCGGGACAAAGGTTGAGCCCTCAAAGGATCAATTCGTCATTCCGGGGCGATGCGAAGCATCGAACCCGGAATCTCGAGATTCCCCGATGCGCAATTTCGCATCTGCGGTCTGGTGCTAACGCACCATCCCGGAATGACGTCCCCGAGCTTCACCACGTCGCCGTCCCCTTCATGGTCGGCTGTCCCTGCGAATTCGCGGTCCACAAATCCATGCCGGCGCCGGTCTCGTTGGCGTTGACCGAGAACTCGCTGCCTTCGAACAGCGGCTGCACCCCGCGATAGCTGAATTTTCTTGGTGCCATGCCGCCATGAAGTTTGGCGGCGAGTTCGACGATGAAGGCCGCCTGCATCGGGCCGTGGAACACGAGGCCGGGATAGCCCTCGACCTTCGTGACGTAATCGCGGTCGTAGTGAATGCGGTGGCCGTTGAACGTCAGCGCCGAATAGCGGAACAGCAGCACGGGATCGGCCATGTGGCTTTCGCGGTGCTTTGCAACGGATGGCGGCGGGGGCGCCTTGGCGGGCGCTGCCGGCTGCGTGGTCGACATGTCGCGATAGACGATATCCTGCCGCTCGCGGATCGCGGTGCCGCGCGTCGTCGTGATCAGGTGCTCGACGGAGACAAAACACAGCACGCCGGTGCTACCGGTCTTCATCGTCACATCCGAGATCCGCGAGGTCCGCTTCGCTTCGTCGCCGACCCGCAGCGGTTCGAAAAATTCCAGTTCGCCGCCGGCCCACATCCGGCGCGGCAGTGGCACCGGCGGCAGGAAGCCGCCACGGGTGGGATGACCGTCCGGGCCGAGTTCCGACATCGGAAACACCGGCTGCGCCAGGCACCAATGCACGGTCCACGGCGCGGCATCGCCATCTCCAGGCTCGCCGATCTCCTGGAACAGGGTGGCGCGCAGGCCCTTTACGAGTTGCGCGGTGACGATGTCGGAAGCCTCGGTGGTTTTTCCAATCCACCCACGCAGATGATCGAGATCCAGTTTTTCCGTCATGACGATTTTGCCCGGAGGTGAGGAGCTTTGGCGGCCGAGGGAGTGTCGCCGATGCCCGGCACCGCGCCGTAGTGGCGCGGCTCGCCGACGAAGATCGCGGCGGGCGCGGCATAGCTCACCGGGCCATTCGGCGTATCGACCTCGATGCGGCGCAGATGCGGATGCACGGCGAGATCGGCCATGGTGTTGACTTCGGCAAATGCGATGTCGGAATCGGCCAGGCGCTTCAGGAGATCGACGCGTGACATCCTGGCAAAGCTGTCGCCGACCGCCTGGTCCGTGAGCTGCCGGTTGCGAACGCGCTCGACCATGCTGGCGAAGCGGGGATCGTTCGGCAGATCAGGCTGATCCAGCACCTCGGCGCAAAGCTTCTTCCATTCGCGCTCGCTCTGGATCGAGATCAGGATTCCCTTGCCGTCCTTCGACTGGAAAACCCCGTAGGGCGCGATCGAGGGATGCGCCAGCGCCATCCGTTTCGGCGGATTGCCGGCCTCCGAGTTGAGCAGCGGCACCGCCAGCCAGTCGGCCATCACGTCGAACATCGAGATCCGGATGTCGGCGCCCGTGCCGGTGCGTCCGCGCGCGATCAGGGCCTCGAGAATGGCGGCATGTGCGGTGGCGCCGGTGGCGATGTCGACCACGGAAATGCCGACCCGCGACGGTCCCTCCGGTCCGCCGGTGATCGATGCCAGCCCGCTCTCGGCCTGGATCAGCAGATCATAGGCCTTGCGATCGGCGTAGGGGCCATCGTCGCCATAGCCGGAAATGGTGCAGCAGATCAGTTTTGGGTATTCTTTTCGCAGACGTTCCAGCGAGAAGCCGAGTTTGTCCATCGAGCCGGGCTTGAGGTTTTGTAACAGCACATCCGCGCCCGCGATCAGCTTTTCGAGGCTCGCGCGACCTTCTTTGGTGGCGAGGTCGATGACCGCAGAATCCTTGCCGCGGTTGAGCCAGACAAAATAGCTGCTCTGGCCCTTGGCCGCGGCATCGTAGCCGCGGGCAAAGTCGCCTTCCGGCCGTTCCACCTTGATGACATGGGCGCCGGCATCCGCCAGCCGCGAACTGCAGAACGGGGCGGCGACCGCCTGTTCGACGGCAATGACGGTCAGTCCCTCGAGCGGCAGCATGTTCTGGTTTCTCAGTAGGAGCGGGGCATGCCGAGCACGTGTTCGGCGACGTAGGACAGAATGAGATTGGTCGAGATCGGCGCCACCTGGTAAAGGCGGGTTTCGCGGAACTTGCGCTCGACGTCATATTCCTCGGCGAATGCAAAACCGCCGAACGTCTGCACGCAGGCGTTGGCCGCTTCCCAGGAGGCATCGGCCGCCAGCATCTTGGCCATGTTGGCCTCGGCGCCGCAATCGAGCCCGGCCTCGTATTTGCGGGTGGCTTCCTTCACCATCAGCTCGGCGGCGCGCATCGCCGCATAGGATTTGGCGATCGGAAACTGGATGCCCTGGTTCTGGCCGATCGGGCGGCCGAACACGACGCGCTCCCGGGCGTAAGCGGTGGCCTTGGCGATGAACCATTTGGCGTCGCCGACGCATTCCGAGGCGATCAGGATGCGTTCGGCATTCATGCCGGACAGGATGTAGCGGAAGCCCTTGCCTTCCTCGCCGATCAGGTTCTCCGCCGGCACCCGCATGTCGGTGAAGAACACTTCCGTGGTGGCGTGGTTCATCATGGTGCGGATCGGGCTGATGGTGAGCCCGTTGCCCTTCGCCGCTTTCATGTCGACGATGAACACCGACAGGCCGTCGGTGCGCTTCTTGGCCTCGTCCTTCGGCGTGGTGCGCGCCAGCAGGATCATCAGGTCGGAATATTCGGCGCGGCTGGTCCAGATCTTCTGGCCGTTGACGATGTAATCGCCATTGCCGTCGCGTTTGGCAAAGGTCTTCAGCGACGAGGTGTCGGTGCCGCTGGTCGGCTCGGTGACGCCGAAGGCCTGCAGCCGCAGTTCGCCGGTGGCGACCTTCGGCAGGTATCTGGCCTTCTGCTCGTCGCTGCCGTGCCGCAGCAGGGTGCCCATGGTGTACATCTGGGCATGGCAGCCGCCGCCGTTGCAGCCGGCGCGCTGGATTTCCTCGAGGATGGCGGCCGCGGCCGACAGCTTCAGGCCGGCGCCGCCATATTCCTCGGGAATCAGGACCGAGAGATAGCCGGCTTCGGTCAGCGCATCGACGAAGGCGGAGGGGTAGGCCATTTCGCGGTCGAGCTTGCGCCAGTATTCGCCGGGAAACTGCGCGCAGAGTTTTGCAACGGCTTCGCGGATGTCGTGGAATTCGTCGGTATCGTGCTGTGTCATTGGCGGGACGGGTCAACCATTTGAGCGGGAAGATCAACCGCGCGCATGGTCGCGGTGGCGAACGCGCAGATGCGTTCCGCGCCCTTGTCTTTAGAGATCACTTCGACCTTTGCAACGCCTATCGTGCCGCCGACCTGCATGGCTTCGGCGCGGGCTATGATTTCCTCGCCGTCCGCGGGCCCGAGGAAATTGATCTTGATCTCCACCGTCACCGCAATGCGCCCTTCGGGGAGGGCGGTTGTGACGGCGGCGCCGGCGGCCTGGTCGGCGAGGCCGGTGATCACGCCGCCGTGGAAATGGCCGAAGAACTGGGTAAGCTCCGGTCGTCTCGACAAGGCCAGCGACACCTTGCCCGGTTCGGCCGCGACGACGCGCATGCCGGATGCGTGCGGAAAACCGCGCATCGCCATGATGCCTGCGAGCTGCTCAATCCGACTGGTTCCGGTCACGGGATGGTTGCTCGGTCAGGACGGCGTCTTCATGCGGGTATGCGTACCGGCAGCGACTCGATGCCCCTGACGAAGCTGGAATAGACCCGCTTCGGCTCGCCGACCACCTCGATCCTGTCGAAGCGCTTCAGCATCTCCTCCCACACGATCTTGAGTTGCAGCTCGGCGAGCCGCATGCCGACGCAGCGGTGGATGCCGAAGCCGAACGACAGGTGGGTGCGGGGCCGGGCGCGATCGATGATGAATTCGTTGGGGTTGTCGATACCCTCCTCGTCGCGGTTGCCGGAGACGTACCACATCACGACGCGGTCGCCCTTCCTGATGTGCTTGCCGCCGATCTCGGTATCGACCAGCGCGGTACGCCGCATATGCGCCAGCGGGGTCTGCCAGCGGATCACTTCCGGCACCATGCTGTCGATCAGCGCCGGGTTGTCGCGCAGCTTCTGATACTGCTCGGGGTGCTCGCTCAGGGCCAGCACCGAGCCGCTCATGGTGTTGCGGGTGGTGTCGTTGCCGCCGACGATCAACAGGACGATATTGCCCATCAGGTTGTCGGGGTCCATGTGCCTGGTGGCGTCGCTGTGCGCCATCATCGAGAGCAGGTCGTTGCGCGGCTCGGAGTTGACGCGCTCGTTCCAGAGATTGGCGAAGTACGCCCGGCATTCGTCCATTTCCTGGCGGCGCTGCTCCGGCGAATTCACGACGCCGCTCTTGGGCAAGGCAGTCGCGACATCCGACCAGCGCGTCAGCTTGCGGCGTTCCTCGAACGGGAAATCGAACAGCGTCGCCAGCATCTGGGTCGTCAGCTCGATCGAAACCCGCTCGACGAAATTGAAGGTCTCGTTGCGCGGCAGATTGTCCAGCACCTTGATGCTGCGGGCGCGGATCAGCTTTGCGAGTTCGTCCAGATGCGTCGGCGTGAACATCGGCGACACGGTCTTGCGTTGCGCCGAATGCTTGGGCTGGTCCATCGCGATGAAGCTCGGCCAGTCATAGCCAACCGGCGCGTCGCGGATATTGATGCCGCCGAATGCCGCGTCTGACGAGAGAATGCCGTGGTTGGTGTCGACATGCATGATGTCGTTGTACTTGGTGACCGACCAATAGGGTTCGATCGGCGAGTTGGTGCAGTAATGCACCGGCTCTTCCTTGCGCAGCCGCTCGAACCAGGGCCACAGCGTATCGTTCTGGAACAGCCGCGGCGCGCCCGGGTGAAAATCCTTCAGTGGCGTGGAATAGGCTTCTTCGCGCGCCAGGCGTTGAAGCTCGGCCTTGTCGGATCTCACTGCTGTCTGGATGTTCATCGTGACCGATCCCAAATGGATGTCGAAGTGTCAGCCGGCAATGCGCACCGGCAGGGTTTCGTAGCCTTTCACGAAGCTGGAATACACCCGCTTGGGCTCGCCGACCACCTCAATATTGTCGAAGCGCTTGAGGATTTCCTCCCAGATGATCTTCAATTGCAGCTCGGCCAGCCGGATTCCGACGCAGCGGTGAATCCCGAAGCCGAAGGAGATGTGGGTGCGCGGCCGCACCCGGTCGATGATGAAGTCGTAGGGGCGATCGATGATCTCGTCGTCGCGGTTGCCCGAGACGTACCACATCACCACCTTGTCGCCCTTCCTGATCTGCTGGCCGCGGAACCCGAAGTCGTCGAGCGCGGTCCGGCGCATATGCGCCAGCGGCGTCTGCCAGCGGATCACTTCCGGCACGAAGCTGTCGATCAGTTCGGGATTGGCGCGCAGCTTGCTGTACTGGTCCGGATTTTTGCTCAAGGCATAGATGCTGCCCGACAGGGTGTTGCGGGTGGTGTCGTTGCCGCCGACGATCAGGAGGATCAAATTGCCGAGGAAGTTCTTCGGGTCCATGTCGCGCGTGGCGTCGCTGTGCGCCATCATCGACAGCAGGTCGCTCTTCGGCGGCTGGTTGACGCGCTCCTTCCAGAGCCTTGCAAAATAGGTCGCGCACTCCAGTAGTTCGACCTGGCGGTCCTCTTCGGTGGCGACCAGGCCGTCGCGGCCGGGAAGCGTGGTGGCGATGTCGGACCACCGCGTCAGCTTGCGGCGGTCCTCCCAGGGAAAGTCGAACAGCACGGCGAGCATCTGCGTGGTCAGTTCGACCGAGACCCGATCGACCCAGTCGAACACCTCGTTCCTGGGCAGGTTGTCGAGGCATTCGGCCGACCGCTTGCGGATGTTGATCGCGAGCTGGTCGAGATGCGTCGGCGTAAACATCGGCGCCACGGTCTTGCGCTGCGCCGAGTGGCGCGGCTGATCCATGGCGATGAAGCTCTCGCGTCGGAAATCAGGCGGGACGTCGCGGATGGTGATGCCGCCGAGCGAGGCCGCCGACGAGAACACCGAATGATTGGTCTCGATGTCCATGATGTCGTTGTATTTGGTCACCGACCAGTACGGCCCGAACATGCTGTCCTTGCAGTAATGCACCGGGGCTTCCCTGCGCAGCCGGTCGAAATACGGCCAGAAGGAATCGGTCCTGAACAATTCGGGCTGGCTGACGTCGATATCGTCGAGCGGCATGGACCAGGCCTTGTCGGCGGCGGCCTTCCGATGGGAATCCACGCCAGGATCGATGGTGCCGTGCATCGGACGTCTCCTCGTTTTCCCCTCCGTGGTTAACTTCCGGAGGGCGTCATTTGGGACGAATTACAGCCCGTTGCGCGCTGCATGGCAAGGGCGAGTTTGGCGCCCTTTGGCTGCGCGAAAGCACCGATCCGGCCAGGCCCTCTTCCCGGCGCTCTAGGCCCGTGACAAGCTCATCCGCAAAGAATAAGGCTGTGCACCACAAGCCGTCATTGACCTGGAGGCCGCCGGACCATGATTCCCAACGCGCAACGGATGTTCAACTTCGATCTCGGCGAAACCGCGGATGCGATTCGCGAAACCGTTCAGTCCTTCTCCAGCAAGGAGGTCGCGCCGCGCGCCGCCGAGATCGACAGGAGCAACGAATTTCCGCGCGACCTGTGGCCAAAAATCGGCGCGCTCGGCCTCCACGGGATCACGGTCGAGGAGGAATATGGCGGAAGCGGGCTCGGCTATCTCGAACACTGCATCGCGGTCGAGGAAATTTCGCGGGCATCGGCGGCGGTCGGCCTGTCCTACGGCGCGCATTCGAACCTCTGCGTCAACCAGATCCGCCGCAACGGCAATGCGGCGCAGAAGCGGAAATATCTGCCGAAGCTGATTTCGGGCGAGCATGTCGGCTCGCTGGCAATGTCGGAGCCGGGCGCCGGCTCCGACGTGGTGTCGATGGCGACCCGCGCCGAGAAGAAGGGCGACCGCTTCGTCATCAACGGCAGCAAGATGTGGATCACCAACGGTCCGGTCGCCGATACGCTGGTGGTCTATGCCAAGACCGACGCCGCGGCGGGTTCGCGCGGCATCACCGCCTTCATCATCGAAAAGGGCATGAAGGGATTTTCCACCGCGCAGAAGCTCGACAAGCTCGGCATGCGCGGCTCCGACACCTGTGAACTGGTGTTCGACAATTGCGAAGTGCCGGAAGAGAACGTGCTCAGCGAGGTCGGACGCGGCGTCACCGTGCTGATGTCCGGCCTCGACTACGAGCGCACCGTCCTTGCGGCAGGTCCCCTCGGCATCATGCAGGCCTGTCTCGACGTGGTGATGCCCTACGTTCACGAGCGCAAGCAGTTCGGCCAGCCGATCGGCACCTTCCAGCTGGTGCAGGGCAAGATCGCCGACATGTACACCACGATGAACGCCTCGCGCGCCTACGTCTACGCGGTGGCAAAGGCCTGCGACCGTGGCGAGACGACGCGAGAGGACGCCGCCGGCGCGATCCTCTACGCCGCGGAGAAGGCGACGCAATGCGCGCTCGATGCGATCCAGCTGCTCGGCGGCAACGGCTATATCAACGACTATCCGACCGGGCGGCTGTTGCGCGACGCCAAGCTCTACGAGATCGGCGCCGGCACCAGCGAGATCCGCCGCATGCTGATCGGACGGGAGCTGTTCGAGAAGTCGGCCTGAGGTGTAGCGAAGGTCTATCAGTCGTCATTGCGAGCGCAGCGAAGCAATCCATTCTTTCTTTTTGTGGCGCGATGGATTGCTTCGCTGCGCTCGCAATGACGGTGGATGGATCTATTCCGCCAGATTGTTCACCTTCTTCACCCACGTTCGTACGTCCACCAGCACTGCGGGTAGCACTTCCTTGACCTCCGCAACCGTCATGCCGGCCTTGATGCGCGGGTCGTAGAGCAGGTTGAGGATGTACTGGTCGTAGATACCGAAGAATCCCATCGAGACGTTATCGTTGAACATGGTCCACGGCACCGAAGCGGTATCGTTGATCGGCCCCAGCGACTGCAGCAATTCCTCATAGGCGCAGTCCATAAAGATGAAGTCGCTGCTGTCGACGGTAAGAATCACGTCGGAGTGCTCGATCTCGAATTTCTCGTTCTTGCGAAAACCGGACAGGCATTGCGGATCGAGCGAGCCTTGAATCTCGCGAGCCCGCTCTCTGCCGTAGAATTTCGTGATGGTGCGATTGAGGTCGCGGTCGCGCACCAGTTTGACCAGCACGTTGGCGGAGTCGCCGGTCCCGACCATGGCGATGTCCAGGTGCTGAACCCGTTTGGCGATGTCGGTGACGATTTTCGCCACCTGCGCCTTGCGGTCGGAACGGTTGCCGTCGGCGAACACGCGCACCGGCGTCTGGTATTTCCGGATGCGGTCGACCCGTCCGGCGAGATGATGCTCGGCGCCGAACGCTGTCTTGAGAAAACCGTCGATGATCTGGCTATCGGTGAAGGCTCTCTTTTCCGCGCGCTGTCGCGATGCGATCGCCGGAATTTCGGCCACCGCAAACGCCGGCCATACCACGGCATCGTACGCGACCGCAGCCAGGGCGATCGCCAGCATCCGCCGGTGGAGAGGTCGGTTCATGGCAACAACGCTGCCGCAATCGGGACGTGCAGGCAATGCACGATCGCGTTGACGTGGTATTCCCGCGAACAGCTTCCCCGCTGCCGCAGCGTCTAGTTCTTCACGATCACCGGGGTGCCGACGGACACGCGGCTATAGAGGTCGGTGACATCTTCATTGGTCATGCGGAAGCAGCCGGAGGATACCGCCTGGCCGATCGTTTCCGGCTCGTTCGAACCATGGATGCGATAGAGCGTCGAGCCCAGATACATCGCCCGTGCGCCCAGCGGATTGTCGACGCCGCCGACCATGTGGCGCGGCAGATCGGGCCGCCGTCGCAGCATCTGCGCGGGCGGCGTCCAGCTCGGCCATTCCTTCTTCGCGGTGATGCGGTGGGTGCCCGACCAGCGGAAGCCGTCGCGGCCGACGCCGATGCCGTAGGCCAGCGCCTGGCCATTGCCCGTCACGAGGTAAAGCCGCCGCTCGGCGGTGTTGATGTAGATGGTGCCGGGGGCATATTGGCCCGAAAAATTGACCGTCTGTCGCCGGATCGGGCTCGAGCCGCCGCCGCGAAAATTGTCGCCGCCGCCCATGATATCGCGCATGTCGAACAGGCCCTGGGCCCGGGCAGGGCCGACCTCGGCCAGCAAGGTCAGCGCCGCAAACAGCAAAGCAAAAGCCCGGGTCATATTGTTCCTCGTCCAAATCGGTTTCACCGCGAGACAGGCCACAACTGGGGCGAATTCGCAAGCAACGAGCCTGTGAGCGGGCGATTTTCGCCTACTGACGTTACCGAAATAACACCGCGGCGCCAGGTGATGGCAGCAATGTCCGTGGACCCTTTGACGAAACGCGCGTGGAATGATTGATCTTCAAGCAGATATTCCAGAAAAGAAGCGAACGGGAGCAGAACGAATGAATGGTGCGGAAAGCCTGGTGCGGACGCTGGTCGCGGGCGGCGTGGACGTCTGCTTCGCCAATCCCGGCACCTCGGAGATGCATTTTGTCGCGGCCCTCGACCGGGTCGAAGGCATGCGCTGCGTCCTCGGCCTGTTCGAAGGCGTGGTGACGGGCGCGGCCGACGGTTACTTCCGCATGAAAGGCTCGCCGGCATCGACGCTGCTGCATCTCGGGCCCGGCCTCGCCAACGGTCTCGCCAACCTGCACAACGCCAAGAAAGCCAATTCCGGCGTCGTCAACATCGTCGGCCAGCATGCGACCTACCACATCGAATACAATGCGCCGCTGACCTCGGATATCGAGGGCCTGGCGCGGCCGATGTCGTCCTGGGTGCGCACCTCGCCTGACGCGAAATCGGTCGCCCGTGACGGCGCTGCCGCCATTGCCGCCGCCAGGGGCGCGATGGGCGCGCCGCCGCAGATCGCGACCCTGATCCTGCCCGCCGACACCGCGTGGAACGAGGCCGACGGCGTGGCGCAGGTGCCCGTGGAGGAGCAGCGCCAGAGCTATTCCCCTGGGGCCGTCGAGCACGCGGCCAAAGTGCTGCGCGGCGGCGAACAGACCTTGCTGCTGATCACAGGCAGTGCCGTCACCGAGAAGGGGCTGGCGCTGGCGGCCCAGATCGCCGGCAAGACCGGCTGCAAGGTGATGGGCCCGCTGGCCAGTCCGAGGATGGCGCGCGGGCGCGGGCGATTTTCGATCGAGCGGGTGCCTTACGTGATCGAACTGGCGCAGGCGGCGCTGAAGGGTTTTCGCCACATCGTGCTGGTCGAGGCCAACGATCCCGTGGCGTTCTTCGCCTATCCGAACAAGCCGAGCCTGCTGAAGCCCGAGGGCTGCGAGGTCCATCGCATGACCGAAAGCGGCGAGAACTCGGTGGCGGCCCTGGAGGCGCTGGCCTCGGCGCTGGGCGCCAAGCCGGCGGATGTGAAGCCGCAGGCCACGGTCGAATTGATAAAACCGACCGGCGCCTTGAACCATATGTCGATCGCCCAGGCGATCGCGATGGCGGTTCCCGAAAACGCCATCATGGTCGACGAATCCGTCACGACCGGGCGCGGGTTCTTCCCGCTGACGGCGGGCGCCGCCCCGCACGACTGGATCCAGAATCTGGGCGGTTCCATCGGATATTCGACGCCGGTGGCGACCGGGGCCGCGATCGCCTGTCCGGACCGCAAGGTGATCTGCATGGTCGGCGACGGCAGCGCGATGTACACGCTGCAATCGCTGTGGACCCAGGCCCGCGAGGGTCTCAATGTTCTGACCATTGTGTTCGCCAACCGGATCTACCAGATCCTGCGCGGCGAGTTCGACGGCGTCGGCGCCGGCGAGCCGGGCCAGCGCGCTCTGGATATGCTGAAGATCGATCGCCCCGCGCTCGACTGGGTCGCGCTCGCCAGGGGCATGGGCGTTCCCGGCCGTGCCGTCACCACGGCCGACGAGTTCAACAAGGCGTTGGCGGAAGGCATCGCCGAGCGGGGGCCGCGGCTGATCGAAGTGCAGATCTAGAGGAGGGTCGCCGCGCTCCTGCGTCGGCTGCCGAACTCGTCACGCCCGGGCTTTGACCCGGGCCTCCACGCCTTCACATGGCGTTGCTGCGAGAAAGACGTGGATGGCCGGGGCGAAGCCCGGCCATGACCATGCAACCAACTATTTTCATAATGTTTGAGAGAGTCTGAAAAGGCTCGAAGCATTTCCGGTCAGGCGCTAAGCTGTTCCCTTCGGAGGCCACATGCAGACCGAGCTGAACAAGGTTGTAACGGCGCTGCAGGAATTCTACGCCCGCGAGACCTTTTTGTTCGAGAAGGATCTCGGCGAGCGTACGCTGACGCACCGGCTCGCGGTCTATCTCGAAAGGCAGTTTTCGGGATGGGAGGTCGATTGCGATTACAACCGGCTCGGCGAACGCAGGCTGCGGCTGCCGCATGGAACGATCGTCTCGACCGACGACGAACTCGGCAAGTCGGTTTACCCCGACATCGTCGTGCACCAGCGCGAGATTCCCAACAACCTGCTCGCGGTCGAGGTGCGCAAGGCTTCCAATCACCAGCCGCCGGAACACGACCGGCACAAGCTGCAGGCATTGACCGATCCGCATCTTTGGTTCGCCTACGCGATCGGGGTCTATCTCGTGCTGGGCAGGAAGAGCGTCGTCGGCGAAGTCTATGTCGGCGGCGTGATCGATCAGGCGCAGTCGGTGTGGCTGGCCGGGCGATTGAAGGATGCCGGATTGGCATGAGCGCCGCGGCAGTTGCCGGGAAGTGCTGGCGGTGTTTGCCGGGCGCCGTGCTGGTAGATGTTCCCGCGCTTCCGTGGTCGATCAGCGATGCCGGTTGCCGCAACGAACGGATCCCGCCGGCGCGCCGCTCAAGCTGCCTTGGTCCCACGAGGTGTTATTGTCCTCTTTGGGCAGCTTCCTTTTTCATGATCGCAACATATCGGTCGGTCTGGTTGGCAATCATTTTCCAGCTGCGGGTCAGGCTGGTCAGGATGGTGGCTTCGGCCCCGCTCTGCGACAGCAGCATGAGACGATGGCATTCGTCAGCCTGGGCTCGGCAGCGGTCTGCATGGTCCATGGTTACGCCTTTGCTCGCGCTTGAACCGGGAGATGTCTATTTCAACGGCACGCGCCGTCTGCCCGAAAGCAGGCTTACGAGGGAACTTGGATGCAACAGGTCCGCCGCACATGACGTCACTCGCCGACGCCGCGCCGATCCGGGCGATCCTGTTCGACAAGGACGGCACCCTCGTCGACTTCCAGCGCAGCTTCGGTCCGGCGGTCCACGAGGCCATGCTGCATCTCGCGGGCGGCGATCGCGCCGCCTACCATCGTCTCGCGGAGGTCAGCCGTTTTGTCGAAGCCGACCGGCGCTTTATGCCGGATTCTCCGCTGATCGCCGAGCCCACCGGCGTCTATGGCGCGCTTTGGGCTGCGGCGCTCGGGCGGCCCGCGAATGCCGCGTTCTTTGCCGAGATCGACCGGCTGCTGGGCGATGCGACCACCCGGCATCTGGCAGCGATCGGCGATCCCAGGGCGCTGCTGACGATACTCGCCGCCCGGGGCTATCGGCTCGGATTGCTCACCAATGACGCCGAAATGACCGCACGCGCTCACCTGCGCAAGCTCGGGCTGGATGACGTTCTGGAGTTCGTTGCGGGATATGATTCCGGCTTCGGCGCCAAGCCGGACGCCGGGCCGGTTGTCGCCTTCGCGCGGGCGGTCGGCGTGCCTGTTTCGGAAACCGCCGTCGTCGGCGATTCGCTGCTCGACCTCGCCGCCGCCCGCGCCGCGGGCGCTATCGCCATCGGGGTGCTGACCGGCCCCGCGTCATCCGCGGTGCTGGCGCCGCACGCCGATGCGCTGCTCGATTCGCCGGCCGAATTGCCCGCGTGGCTCGACCGTCGTTGAGCATCATTCGAATCACGGCTGCGCAGGGCGAAGCGCGGCTGATGCGCCGCTCGCGACATCGTGGAGGGTCGCGACAACGATGCTGTGGTCCGACAGGCCGTCCGAGGGGAAAACGGAAATCCTGACGTCCAGCGCGATGGACGAGCAGAAAAAATCGATCGGTGGCCGGCCATACTCCTCGGCGAAAGTCCCCCGGTCGCTCGAATGGAAATAGGGCAACGCCTCCTTGATCGCCACGAGATCGCTGCTCGACGGGCCTGCGTTGAAATCACCGCACAGGATCACCGGCCCCTGCTTGGCCAGCGGCCGCAGCATGCCGGCGATCTTTCCGGCCTGCGACCGCCGCATCGCGGACAATTCCCAATCGCCGGCAGTGGCGAGATGGGTATTGCCGATGAACACCGGCCGCTCCAGCGGAAGCGCCGCGACCTGCAGGATGCGCGGCTCATTCTCGACATGGACGACCGAACCGGTACCCGGCGGACCCAGCTGGAACATGGCCGTTCGCGACAACGGAATTCTGGATGCGATCGAGAGTCCGAAATATTGTCCGGTTCCGTGGTACACCTCTGCGGGCATCAGGGCCGGCGCGAAATACCAGCAATAGCCGGATGCGCTTCCTTGCCCGTGACCGAACAACACCGGCAGGCCGACCGCCGGATCGACCGCAACCTCCTGCAACGCACATACATCGACGTCCAGTTCCGCGAGCTTTGCCGCCACCGCATCGTAGTTCCTGTTCGACGCAATATTCCAGGTGGCTATTCGGAGGGTCTTCCTGCTCACGGCGGCTCCAGATCGGCTGACAGGCGAATGGCCTGCTGAGTGCGGGTGAAGTCACGCTGCGCGAGCGGATCCTGTTCCCGACCCCACCACGCCAGCACACGGGCGCAGGGCGCAAGAGCCAGGCGCGGCGCGCCCACGCAAATTTTCGCCGAACGGCTGGGTGCTCGATGATCCGATCCCGCTGCACCTGCCGTGTTGCAGCGCAAGAGACGTCTCGCGGTCGGGCGGGATGCGTCGCTGGCCCGGGGAACCCGCGGCCGACGTCGCCGTTATTTCGCTTGAACGGTTCGTTCCGTTTGAACCTTGGGCCGCTGGCGCAGACGTAACCACCAGAGGCAAACCCCAGGAGGCGTTGATGACCCACTGGCACGATACGATGGTGGACAGGCCGGAGACCGATGGTGCGGTTTACGCGACGGGCTGGACGATTTCCGGTCTGGCTGTGCTCGGCACCGTCATTGCGGTCTGGATTCTCGGAATTTGATAGCGGCGACGTGGTTGCGCCGAGCTCCGCTCCGGGGCCGCGTCCGGTCGAACGCGCGCTATCTCTGCACCATCCGCTTGCCGCCGGTTGCGAGCATCCCCAGCCTGCGGCCGGTCAAGAGGCCGAGAACCACCAGCAGGCACCAGACCGGAATCAGGAACAGGGTCAGGATGCCGGCTTCGTCCGGCTCGGTCTGCAGCAGCCATTTGACCACGCCGACCGGCGCAAACAGCCCGATCGCGCCTCCGGTCAGGCTGATAATCCAGACGATCAGCTTCTGAGGGGTCATCGGCACAATCCGGAGATCTCGGTTCGCGGAAGCTGATCGGCATCCAAGCAAACAGGAGTGTCATGGTGGACGCACAAGGGATCGAACCTTGGACCTCTCCCGTGTGAAGGGAACGCTCTCCCGCTGAGCTATGCGTCCGGGATTGTCGTGTAGAATCAAAGGCCGGCAAACCGGCGTCGGATCGGAACAACCACGCCGTCAGAGCCCGCGATTTACGAAGGGCGGGGTACCGGTGTCAAGCTGTCAGGTCGAATCCGAGCGGGAATGATCAGCCCGGCTGGCGTGCGCGGGAGGCGTGGGACTGCAGCGCCCGGATCCGATCGGCCAGCGTGCCGCCGCCTTCGGAGACGCCTGTATTGGTGCTGGCGCCATTGGCGGGTTTCGCGGCCCTCGGCGGCGGCGCCGGTTCCGCGGCCAGCATGGCCTCGATCGGCGAGTTCGGGCCTTCGAGCTGCATCGCGAGTTTTGCCACTTCGGCGGCGATATCGTTGATGCGCTCGCGCAGCAGCGCATTTTCCATGCGCTCGGTCGCCCATGAACTCTCGGCCTGCTGCTGGATCGCGTTGATGTCGCGCTGCAGCTTGGCGCGTTCGTCGCGCGCGATGCGGAGCTGCTCCTCGACCGCGGCTTTCTCGGCCTTCAGCTTTTCCAGCGCCGGCCCCCTGCCGCTGTTGGCGGCGGCGAGTTCGCCCTGCAGCGCCGTCGCGGTGGCCTCGGCGGTTTCCTTGGCCTGGCGCAGCTGGTTGTTCTCGAAATCGCGCTCGGCCAGCAGCTTGCCCTGGGTGGCGAGCCGCGCTTCCAGATCGTTGACGCGGTTGCCGAGCATTTCGGCTTCCTTGACCTGCAGGATCAGCTGGCGGTCGAGATCGGTGACGCGCTGGCTCAGATTTTCGACCCGGCTGCGCGCCTCGAGGAGTTCGCGCGTCGCCTTCTCGAAATCGCTGCGTTCCTGTTCGAGCCGGATTTGCGTCGCGGAAAAATCCTGTTCGGCTTCGCCGACGCGGCTTCGGAGGGCGTCGACCTGGGCGCGCACCGTCACCAGTTCGATCTGACGGGTGTCGGCCGTCATCGAACGGTCAGACAGTTCGGCGTTGAGTTTCACCAGCTCGAGCTGCTTGTCCTTGAGCGCCTGCTCGGCGTCGCGCAGCGATTCGGTCTTGGCGGTGAATTCCTCTTCGGTCGCCCGCAGCTGCTCCTTGACCGCCTTTTCTCGCGCCTCCAGTGAAAAGATCGTGGCGTTCTTCTCGCCAAGCTCGAGTTTCATGCGGTTGATCGCATCGGATTTCTTGCCGAGTTCGGCAAGCTGGCTGGTGGTCTTGTTCTTGAGCTGGTCGACGCTCATCTCGAGCCGCCGCGCCGACATCGCGAATTCCGCGCGCAGCTGGTCCTTGTCGGCCTGGATCTCGGCCATCGACAGCGGCGTCGCCGCTTCCAGCCGCCGGGTCGTCAGCCGCACCGCGCGGCTATGCACCAGCGGCACGATCATCAGCCCGAACAGCATCGAGACCAGAAAACCGATCGCCAGATACATGATCGGTTCGATCATGAGGGTACCCCTGAGAGAAAAACCGGAAAAAAACGATCTCTCACAATGCCATGGGGCACAGGGTAAACGCCAGCCTAATGCCGCGTTAACGTGAATCCGTAACCAGAACGGCCGACGCAAAGCGAATGTGGGCGGATGTGGGCGTCAGAACGGGTTCCATGTCGCCCGCGGGGTATATTTCAGATACCCGATATTGGCGCCAAGCCGCAGGCCGATACCGGAGCGGATCGGCACCAGCACGATGTTATTGGCGGTCAGCGCGGTCATGCCGAAGCCGCCGATGATGTAGGCGGAGCCGTCGATACCACCAAAGCGCTGATAGATCGCGTTGGTCGCAGGCAGGTTGTAGACCAGCGTCATGGTGCGCGCGCCGTCGCCGCCCCAGTCGAAGCCGACCGACGGTCCCTGCCAGTAGACCTTCAGGTCGCCGGCGTTCTTGGTATAGAGCGTGCCTTCGCCGTATCTCAGGCCCGCGACGAAGGCGCCCGAGCCTTCCTCGCCGAGAACATAGCCGTTCGGCAGGCCCCATTGGCTCACCGCGCGCTCGATCACGGAAGCAAGCCCGCGCGAAACGTTGCCGAAGAACTTGTGGCCGGCGTTGACCAGTTCGTCCGGCCCATAGGTGCTGGGCGTGGGCTGCCGCTGCGGCGCCGGCAATTGCGGCGGCGGCGCCTGCTGTGGCTGTGGCTGCTGCTGCGCGGAAGCGGGCACGGTCCAGCACATCAGCGCGGCGAGCGTCACCGCGGCAAGGCGTGATGCGAAAATCATAAAAGAACCCCTGGGTATCGTATCCCGGCCGCCGCCTTAACCTGATGCCAACAGGCACGGCTTTAGGTTGCGTCCAGTGTCCCCCGACTCGGATGTTATCGGCACCAACTATGACGGCAGAACGGCAGGAAATAAATGGCAGCGGCCCCGGAACGGGCCTTCGCCCCGGAATAGCCTTGATCGGCTTGCTGGCCGTCCTGGCCCTCCTTCCTTCGGCGGCCGTGGCCCAGACCACCGAGCGGGTGATCGTGAACCGGTACAGCGGTCTCGCCATCGAGGGATATGACCCCGTGGCCTATTTCGTCGATGCCCGTGCCGAACCGGGCCGGCCGGAGTTCGAGGCGTCGCAGGCTGGAGCGGTCTGGCGTTTCCGCAACGAGGGCAATCGCGCTTCGTTCGTCGCCCATCCCGAGATCTACGGCCCTCAGTTCGGCGGCTACGATCCGGTCGATCTGGCCCGCGGCATCACCTATGGCGGCACCCCCCGGTTATGGCTGGTGGTGGGGCAGCGGCTTTATCTGTTCGGCCGGGAGCAACACCGGGACGCCTTTGCCGCCGATCCGGCGGGCATCCTGCGCGAGGCCAGGGCGCGCTGGCCGGCGCTGGAACGGGGTCTGGCAAGGTAATTGCGCACCTGAGGTCTGGTCCTTCGGACCATCCCGGAATGACGATCTCAGACCGCCGCCGCGGGGTCGCCCCAGGCGATGAATTCCGGCACGATGAAGCCTTGCCGCCCGCTGCCGAATTGCAGGGCCGCGCCCCGGCTATCGGTGATCTTGCCGCCGGCCGCGGTGACGACGGCGTGGCCCGCGGCGATATCCCATTCGCTGGTCGGGGCGAGGCGGGGATAGATGTCTGCCCCGCCTTCCGCCACCCGGCCCAGTTTCACCGCCGAGCCCAGCATCTGGCGAACCGCGCCGGGCCTCGCCGCAATAAAGCCTTCCGTCCTGCTGTCGCCATGCGAGCGGCTGACGGCAACGATCCAGGGGGCGCCGGGGGCAGGATGCTTGCGGGTTCGGATCGGTTCGGCCGCTCCCGGCGACGTACCGTCGACGGCCAGCCGCTCCGCTCCGCGGCCGACGATGCCACGCCAGATCAATCCGAGCGCCGGCGCACCGATGATGCCGAGTAGCGGCGTACCGTTGGTCACGAGCGCGAGATTGACCGTGAATTCATTGCGGCCGGCGACAAATTCCTTGGTGCCGTCCAGCGGATCGATCAGGAAGAAACTGCCGTCATAGGGCGGTTTTCCCAGATGGACGCGCTCCTCCGACAGCGCCGGTATGTCTGGCGCCAGTCTTGCCAGCCCTTCGCCGATGATTCGGTCGGCGGCGAGATCCGCCTCCGTTACCGGCGATCCGTCGAGCTTGCCGTCGATCTTCATCGCGGAACGGTTGACAGCGAGAATGGCGGCGCCG
>NZ_JAURXB010000152.1 GCF_030654605.1 Bradyrhizobium sp. | reverse complement strand
GGCACGATTTCGAGCACGCGGTCGACGTCGAGCACGACCATGAGCTGGCCGTCGAGGCGGTGCACGCCGCCGGCGAGCTTGGCCATGCGGGGGTCGAGGTTGACGGGATTTTCCTCGCGGCCGTCGTCGGCGAGCTTGAGCACCTCGCCGATCTGGTCGATCAGCAGGCCATAGGATTCGCCGCGCAGGTCGACGCCGACCGCCATCGGCGGCTTGCCGTCTTCGTTCGGGGGCAGGCCGAGGCGCGCGCGCATGTCCACCACCGTGACGATGCGGCCGCGCAGATTGAGCACGCCGGCGATCTCGCCTGACGACAGCGGCACCCGCGTCAGCCGCTCCGGCATGAACACGTCCTGCACCCTCGAGATCGGCAGGCCGAACAGCTGGCCCCCGATCATCGCGGTGACGAATTCGGAGACGGCGCCTTCGGTATTGTCGTTCTTGCTGCTGGGAATATTGCTCATGCTGTTTCCTTCAGGCTGAACTTGCTTCATGCCTATGCCGCCTTGTTGAGTTCGGCGGTCTGTTCCTTCAATGCCGCGATCAGGCCCGGACGGTCGAACTTGGCGACGTAATCGTGGAAGCCGGCCAGCCGCCCGCGCTCGATCGCCGCCGGCGACACCATCGAGGACAGTGCGATGATCGGCATCGAACTCAGATGCGCGTCCGCCCGGATCGTCTCGGCGAACTCGAACCCGTTCATGTCGGGCATTTCGATGTCGGTCAGCACCACGTCGAAGAGCTGGCCCGAGCGCAGCGCGGAAAGGCCCTCCTCGGCGCTGGGCGCCACCCGCACCTTGTAGCCCGCGGCTTTCAGCACCGGCGCCAGCATGTTGCGGAAGAACGCTGAGTCGTCGACCAGCAGCACCGACTGCGCGGTCACCGAGGGGCGCATCTCCTTGCGGGAGAACCAGTCGGCGAACGCCATCGGCAGGAAGTGACCGACGTCGATCACTTCGGTGGCCTGGCCCTTGATCACGGCCGAGCCCAGGATGCCTTCCCGGGAGCCCGCGACCTCGATGTTGAGCCGCTCCTCGACGATGTCGATGATCTCGTCGACGACGAGGCCCATCGAACGGCCGTCATCGGCGAACACCAGGATCGGCTGCGAGCCGGAGGTCTGGACGCTGACGCCTTCCATCTGCACCAGCGGCATCAGCTGATCGCGGTACTGCACCATGTAGCGGCCGTTGGAGAGTTCGATCTTGTCGGTGGCGAGTTCTTCCAGCCGGGTGACGAGGCCGAGCGGCACCGCCTTGGGCTGGGCCGAGCCTGCGCGGAACACCAGCAGCGAGGTCAGCTGTTCGGCGGCATTGGCGCGCGCCGCCGCGTTCTCTTCCGAGATCTCGTGGCCGGCGGAACCGGCGGCGCCGAGCGCCTTGGCAATGCCGTTGGGATCGATGATCATGATCACGGCGCCATCGCCGAGGATCGTGTTGCCGGAGAACATGTCGATGTGACGCAGTTTGGTCGACATCGGCTTGACCACGATTTCCTCGGTGTGGAACACGCCGTCGACCACGATGCCGAAGGTCTGGTTGCCGACCTGGGTCACCACGATGAAGCCGTTCTCGGGATCCGAGGAGGTGCCGTCGTCGATCTTGAGCAGCTTCTTCAGGTGCATCAGCGGCAGCAGCTTGTTGCGCAGCCGCAAGACCGCGGTGTCCTTGATGCGCTCGATGCGGTGCTCGGAATTGGCCCGTGCCCGCACCAGTTCGACCACCGCCAATTGCGGGATCGCAAAACGGTCGCCGGCGGCTTCCACGATCAGGGCGGAGACGATGGCGAGCGTCAGCGGGATCTTGATGGTGACGCTGGAGCCCTCGCCGGCCACCGACTTGACGTCGATGGTGCCGCCGATCTGGTCGATATTGGTGCGCACCACGTCCATGCCGACGCCGCGGCCGGACACCGAGGTGACGCTGGCTGCGGTGGAGAAGCCCGGCGCGAAGATGAACTTGTGGATCTGGGCTTCCGTCATCTTCTCGAGTTCGGCCTCGCTGACGAGACCGTTCGAGATCGCCTTGGCCTTGATCCGCTCGGTGTTGAGGCCGCGGCCGTTGTCGGCGATGCAGATCAGGATATGGCCGCCTTCGTGATAGGCGGAGAGCCGGATGGTGCCCTGCTCGGGCTTGCCGGCGGCGGCGCGTTCGGCCGGGGTTTCCAGGCCGTGATCGGCGGAGTTGCGCACCATGTGCGTCAACGGATCCTTGATCAGGTCGAGCACCTGGCGGTCGAGCTCGGTGTCGGCGCCGTGCATCTCCAGTTCGATCTGCTTGTGCAGTTCGCCGGCGAGGTCGCGCACGATCCGTGGCAGCTTCTGCCAGGCATTGCCGATCGGCTGCATCCGCGTCTTCATGACGCCTTCCTGCAGCTCGGCGGTGACGTTGGACAGCCGCTGCAGCGGCACCTTGAACTCGGTATCGTCGTTGCGCCGGGAGATCTCCAGCAGCTGATTGCGGGTCAGCACCAGTTCCGACACCATCGTCATCAGGTGTTCCAGCGTGTCCACGTTGACGCGGATCGACTGGTTGGCGACCTTGTCGGCCTCGGGCACGTCGATCTCGACGACCGATTTGGCGGCCTTCTTCTCTTTGGCTGATGCGGCGGGTTGAGCCGGCGCTGCGGCCGGCTTCGGCGCTGCCACTTCGGGCTGGACCGGCGCGATCGGCGGTGCGACCACCTCGATCGCGGTCTCCTGGAACGCGCGCTCCAGTTCGTCCAGCGACACTTCGCCCGGACGTAGCTCCCGCTCCAGTATCTGCGGCACCAGGGTGCCCTGCTCGACCGCCGGTGCTGATGCTACCGGC
>NZ_JAURXB010000143.1 GCF_030654605.1 Bradyrhizobium sp. | reverse complement strand
TGAGCGCGGCTTTCCCAACTACTGCCAGCGGCCCTCGCCGCGGCTCGATCGCAATATCATGACGTCGATGCTGGATCTGATGCCGGCGCCCGGGCTGATCTTTGCCGAATGGGACAAGCACGGCACCTGCTCCGGGCTCGGCGCCCGGGCCTATTTCGAGACCATCCGCAAGGCTCGCGCCGCCGTGAAGATTCCGCCGGAATATCTCGATCTGTCCGCCGAGAAATCCCTGGCGCCCGCCGAGATCGAGGAAGCCTTCATCAAGGTCAATCCCGGCCTCAGCGCCTCGGCGATCGCGGTGGTCTGCGGCAGGAAGCGGCTCAGCGAAGTGCGCATCTGCATGAGCAAGGACCTCCAGTTCCGCGCCTGCGAGGAGACCGACCGCCGCGCCTGCCGCCGCGACGAGGTGGTGATGCCACCGATGCGGGGGACGTAGCTCTCTCTTTCGTCATGCCCGGGCTTGACCCGGGCATCCACGTCTTCCGTCTTGTCAGCCAAGAACGTGGATGGCCGGGACAAGCCCGGCCATGACGAGTAGAAGACGGTGCGTCTTCTCCAGGCAAGGCCATCAGTCCCCCATGAATTACCGTCACGACTTTCATGCCGGCGGCTTCGCCGACGTCATCAAGCACATCGTGCTGGTGCGGATGCTCGCCCATCTGCACGAGAAGCCGGCGGCGTTTCGCGTCATCGATACCCATGCCGGCGCCGGGGTCTACGATCTGACCTCCGACGAAGCCCGCCGGGGCGGCGAATCGCTGACCGGGATCGCCCGCATCATGCAGGCCCGGTTCTCGGAAAAGACCGAGCCGCTGCTCAAACCCTATCTCGACATCATCAGGGCGTTCAATCCGCAGCGCGACCTGAAGGCCTATCCAGGATCGCCGCTGATCGCCCGGGCGCTGCTGCGGCCGCAGGATCGCCTGACCGCCTGCGAGGTCGAGCCGAAAGCCCGCAAGCGCCTGATCGAGGCACTCAGGCGCGACACCCAGGCCCGGGTGGTCGACCTCGATGGCTGGACCGCGCTGCCGGCCTTCGTGCCACCGAACGAGCGGCGCGGCCTGGTTCTGATCGATCCTCCGTTCGAGCAGAAGGACGAGTTCGAACGGCTGGCCGCAGGCTTCACCGAGGCCTTCGCGAAATGGCCGACCGGCAGCTATTTGCTGTGGTATCCGGTGAAAAGCCGGCGCGCCACCGACAGCCTGGCCCGGCACGTCGCCGAGGTGGCAGGCGCCGCCAAGCCGCCGGGAAAATGCCTGCGGCTGGAGTTCAGCGTCGCACCGCAGGCCGCATCCCCGGGCCTCGTCTCGTCAGGGCTTCTGATCGTCAACCCACCCTGGACGCTGATGGGCGAGTTGAAGGCGATCCTGCCCGAACTGGAAAAGCCGCTCGGCCAGGGCGGCGCCGGCCGGTTCAGGCTCGAAGTGCCGAGGCCCTGACTCCGCAAGCCGGCACCGGTTTGCCGCGCCGCAAAAGCACGATTTGAGCGGTAGGCAATTTGCCGGGAACCGTATTATGCTCAGTCCATTGGGACTGGCTTTACGTTCCGCTTCCGCGAATGGTAGCGGCGGAGTGACAAGGCCTCAAATAATTTCAAGACGGATCGGCGGCGCAGCCTAATCCGCAGATGGCCCTGCCTTCCGGCAGCGAATGTCCGGTCGAGCTGATACGCGCTCCAAGCGCGTAGTGGCGGTGCAGTACGGGGGAGGAGTTTCCCGATGGCCATGACTGGGATCGTCAAGTTCTTCAACGGAGAACGGGGCTATGGCTTCATCAAGCCCGATGACGGCGGTCGCGATGTGTTCGTTCACATCACCGCGGTGGAGCGGGCCGGGTTGAAGGACCTGATCGAAGGACAGCGCATCACCTTCGAAGTCGAACCGGACAAGAAGGGCAAGGGGCCCAAGGCGGTCAATCTGGTGATTTCGTAGCAGCTCCGCCAGTAGGGGCGCAGCCGCTTCACTTCTCGAGCAGAGCCCCCCACTCCCTCATCCTGATGAGCCGCGCGCCCTTCGCGCGGCGTCTCGAAGGATGGCAGCAGACAAGGTGCCCGATGGTTCGAGACGCACCATGAGGGAGTGAATGTGCTGTTTGAGAAGGGGGCAGCAGCAATGCCAACACAAAAAAATCCCGGCCGCGGGAAGCGGCCGGGAGGTTGCAGTAGATCTTTTCTTGTTCGGAAGTTTCTTGTCGTCAGAAGCGATAGTTCACGCCGGCGCGCAGCAGTCCGAACCGGTAACCGTTCGACGCTCCGGTGATGGTGAAGTTGGAATTGGCGAGATCGACATAGAGATATTCGATCTTGGCGCTGAGGTTCTGGGTGAGGCCGAATTCGGTGCCGGCGCCCACGGTCCAGCCGGCCCTGGTATGGCTTTCCGACAGCCCGAAGGTCTCACCGCGCAATTCGCCGAACGCCAGGCCGCCGGTGCCGAAGAACATGATGTTGTTGAAGGCGTAGCCGACCCGGCCGCGCACCGTGCCGAACCACGGATTGGAGAACTTCCACGGCGCGAATGTATCATTGGCGCCGGTCGCCTGGATGTCGCCCTCGGCGCCGAACACCCATGGTCCGGTCTGCCAGTTGTAACCGGCCGTTACGCCGCCGACGAAACCAGAAGGCTTGGCCGGGTTGTTGTGGACGCTTCCCCAGGCGTAACCGAGATTGGCGCCGAGATAGGGGCCGGCCCAGCTGTAGGCATTGAGCGGCTGGTTGACGGTATAGGGGGCGCGCGCGCCGTAATTGTTCATGTCGGCGGCCTGCGCCGACAGAGTCCAGCTCACGGCAGCCAGCGCCACTGCGCGCGATACAAGCTTTTTCATCGTACTCTCCCCACGCAACTGCCGTGACCCTTCCGCTTCGAGAAGCGCCCGAATTGGGGGCGCGACGCGAGGCCGCATGGTTACGGAATTCACTCGTCTTCTGATAAGATTTATCGAGAGTTTTAAGTTAAAGGGTTGTTAAGACCCGTTACCGCCCGCTCAGCATTCTTAAGAAAGTGTTACGCTGCGGTTCGCCGCGCGGATGGGCGTCGGCAGAGGCTGCGGCTGCCGTCGCGGCGCTGGCGATGCACGGTGCCAGCGCTTAAGTATTCGGCCGATGGACCACGATTCTTCCCAGACCCCCAAGGATACCCTTAAGGTTCCCGTTCCGCCGACGGAGCGCAGCGCCGTAACGCCGGCCTCCGCGCCTGCCGATCTGCCGCCGCAGGACCCGGCGCCGGAGGAGTTCGACCCCGCGACCTCAGGCGCCGAAGAGGACGACGAGGGCCTGCCGGAGCTTGCGGACGAGTCAGGCGAAGCACTGCCGGAAGGCCGGTTGGCGTCCGGCCACGCCGCGATCGAGCACGCGGTGCGCCATGCCCCGACCTCGCCCGGGGTCTACCGCATGCTCAATGCGGCCAGCGACGTGCTCTATGTCGGCAAGGCGAAGAACGTCAAGAAGCGGCTTTCTTCCTATGCAAGGGTCTCGGCGCCGCAGCCGGCGCGCATCCTGCGCATGATCGCGGCCACCGCGACCGTCGAGATCGTGTCGACCACGACCGAAACCGAGGCGCTGCTGCTGGAAGCCAACCTGATCAAGCAGCTGCGGCCGCGCTTCAACGTGCAACTGCGTGACGACAAATCGTTTCCCTATATTCTCATCACCGGCGACCATTGGGCGCCGCAAATTCTAAAGCATCGGGGCGCGCAGTCGCGCCCGGGACGATATTTCGGTCCGTTCGCCTCGGCCGGCGCGGTCGGCCGCACCATCACGGCGCTGCAGCGCGCCTTTCTGGTGCGCTCCTGCACCGACGCGTTCTTCGAAAGCCGTACCCGGCCCTGCCTGCTCTACCAGATCCGCCGCTGTTCGGGGCCGTGCACCGGCGAGATCGATTTCCCCGGCTATACCGAACTGGTGCACGAGGCGACGGACTTCCTGTCCGGCCGCAGCCGCGTGGTGAAACAACAGCTCGCCGGCGAGATGGAAAAGGCTTCCGCCGAACTCGAATTCGAGACCGCGGCGCTTTACCGCGACCGCCTCGCGGCATTGTCCGCGATCCAGTCGCAGCAGGGCATCAATCCGCGCAGCGTGGAGGAAGCCGACGTCTTCGCCATCCATCAGGAGGGCGGCTATTCCTGCATCGAGGTGTTCTTCTTCCGCACCGGGCAAAACTGGGGCAACCGCGCCTATTTCCCCCGCGCCGAGAAAACCTTTACCCCGGAAGAGGTGCTGGCCTCGTTCCTCGCCCAGTTCTACGACGACAAGCCGCCGCCGAAGCTGATCCTGCTGTCGCACGCCGTCGAGGAAAGCGAGCTGCTGGCCGATGCGCTGTCGATCAAGGCCGGCTTCAAGGTGGAAGTCACGACGCCACGGCGCGGCGAAAAGAAGGAGATGATCGCGCACGCGCTGACCAATGCGCGCGAGGCGCTGGGCCGCAAGCTGGCGGATACCGCGACCCAGAGCCGGCTGCTGCAGGGCATGGTCACCACGCTCGGCTTAGCCCATCCGCCGAAGCGGATCGAGGTCTACGACAACAGCCACATCCAGGGCACCAACGCGGTCGGCGCCATGATCGTGGCGGGGCCGGATGGCTTCATCAAGAACCAGTACCGCAAGTTCAACATCAAGTCGGAAGGCCTCACCCCCGGCGACGATTACGCGATGATGCGCGAGGTGCTCGAACGGCGTTTCAAGCGGCTGTTGAAGCCCGCGGAAGACGGCGCCGCCAAGCCGAAAGCGGACGATGATTCGTTTCCGCAATGGCCGGACCTCGTCATCATCGACGGCGGGCGCGGCCAGCTCAACGCCGTCAGGGAGATTTTCGAGGGATTTCAATTGACCGGGGTGACACTGCTGGCCGTGGCCAAGGGGCCGGACCGTGACGCCGGCCGTGAAACCCTGTTCATGCCGGACCGCGAGGCGATCAAGCTGGAGCCGCGCGACCCCGTGCTGTATTTCATCCAGCGGCTGCGCGACGAGGCGCATCGTTTCGTGATCGGTTCGCACCGCAAGCTGCGCAAAAAGGACATCCGCGAGGCCGGCCTGCAGGAAATCCCGGGCATCGGCCCGTCACGGAAACGTGCCTTGCTGCACCATTTCGGAACCTTGAAGGAGATCGAGCGGGCCTCGATCGCCGATCTCGGCAAGGTTCCAGGGGTCAGCGCCGAGAGCGCCCGCAAGATTTTCGAGTTTTTCCATGCTCAGCCGGGGTAGTTTCGCGTCACACAGGGGTCGTCTGCATCGGATCACGTGCGCCGCACGGTTGACCTTCATGCTTGGGCGGTATTGGTAAGACGGATGAACATCGCCACGACAAAGGGTTCGGGCAGGAGCTCGATGTCCCTGCCGAATATCCTGACCTACGGCCGGATCGCCGCGATTCCGGTGGTGGTAGGCTGCGTCTTCCTGCAGTCCATCATGTACTACCCGTTGTGGCTGCGCTGGGTGGCGCTGGCGGTCTTCATCGCCGCGGCCATCACCGATTATCTGGATGGCTACTATGCCCGGATCTGGGACCAGCACTCGGCGTTCGGCCGGATGCTGGATCCGATCGCCGACAAGCTGCTGGTAGCATCCTGCCTCCTGATGCTGGCGGCAGATAGCAGCATTCATGGCTGGACGCTGTGGGCCGCCATCGTGATCCTGTGCCGCGAAATCCTGGTCTCGGGCCTGCGCGAATATCTCGCTGCCCTGCGGGTCAGCGTCCCCGTCACCAAGCTGGCGAAATGGAAGACCACCATCCAGCTGGTCGCGATCGGCTTTTTGATCGCCGGTGAAGCCGGCGAGGCGATCCTGCCGCCGACCACGCTGATCGGCATCGTCCTTTTGTGGGTGTCGGCGATTTTCACGATCTATACCGGCTGGGACTATTTCCGCGCCGGCATTCATCATCTCATCAAGGAGGATGAGGGTTGAAGGTCAAGTATTTCGCCTGGGTGCGCGAACGGATCGGCAAATCAGAGGAAACGGTCGAGCCGCCGGCCAGCGTTCGCACGGTGGACGACCTGATCGCCTGGCTGGCGGGACAGGGCGAGACCTACGCCCATGCCTTCGAGACGCCACGGGTGATTCGCGCCGCGATCGACCACGCCCACGTCAAATCCGATACCGCCATCGCCGGCGCCCGCGAGATTGCCTTTTTCCCGCCGATGACCGGCGGCTGATCCAGGCATGGCCGCGAATGTCACCATCCGGATCCAGCAAGCCGATTTCGACATCGGCTGCGAGATCGCAGCGCTCACGGAAGGGCGCATCGATATCGGCGCCGTCGTGACGTTTTCCGGGATCTGCAGGGGCAGCGAGGGCGACGAGGCGATCACGGCGCTGACGCTGGAGCATTACCCCGGGATGGCGGAGGCCGAAATCGCCCGCCATACCGAGACCGCGATGTCGCGCTGGCCGCTGACGGGCTTGACCGTGATTCATCGCGTCGGCCGCATTGAGCCCGGCGAAAACATCGTGCTGGTGCTGGCGGCCTCGGCGCACCGGCAGGCGGCATTCCAGGCGGCGGAGTTCCTGATGGATTATCTGAAGGCCAATGCGCCGTTCTGGAAGCGCGAGGAAAAGCCCGAGGGAAACAGCTGGGTCGACGCGCACAGCCACGACGACGACGCCGCCGCGCGCTGGACCAAATCCTGATGGCCAAATCCTGATGGCAAAACGCGCAAAACCGGCGGCGAAGCGGCCCGCCGCGATAAAACTGCCCAGGGTCGCAGCCGGAGAACTCAAGACGCTGCTCGATTTCGTGCGCTATGCGACCAGCCGCTTCATCGAAGCCAGATTGGTGTTCGCGCATGGCACCACCGATCCGGTGGCGGAGGCCGCCTTCCTGGTCTGCGAAACGCTGCATTTGCATCCCGACCAATTCGAGACGTTCGCGATGGCGCGGGTCACGACCAACGAAGCCAAGGCCATCCTCGACGTGATCGCGCGCCGCGTCACGTCGCGCAAACCCGCCGCCTATCTCGTCAACAAGATCTACATGCGCGGCCTGCCGTTCTATGTCGACGAGCGCACCATCGTGCCGCGCTCCTTCATCGGCGAGTTGCTGGACTCCCATTTCGGCGGCGAGGATGACGAAGCCGGCGGTTCGCTGATCGAGGATCCCGCAGACGTCGAAAGCGTGCTCGACCTCTGCACCGGCTCGGGCTGTCTCGCCATCCTCGCGAGCCGGAATTTCCCCAATGCCGCGATCGACGCGGTCGACCTGTCCAAGGACGCGCTTGCCGTCGCCGCGCGCAACGTCGCCGATTACGGCCTCGAGGACCGCATCACGCTGCACCGGGGCGACCTGTTTGGGCCGCTCGAAGGCCGGCGCTTCGACCTGATCATTTCCAATCCGCCCTATGTCGACGCGCAAGGGATGGCCGACCTGCCGCGCGAATGCCGCGCCGAGCCGAAACTCGCTTTCGATGGCGGCGCCGACGGGCTCGATATCGTCAGGCGCATCCTCGACGAGGCCAAGCGCCATTTGACGCCGCAGGGCGGGCTGTTGTGTGAAATCGGCCGCTGCCGGCCGGCGCTGGAAGCCGCCTACCCGCAACTGCCGCTGCTCTGGCTCGAGACTGAGGATTCCGACGGCGAAGTGTTCTGGATCGGCGCCGCCGATTTGTGAGGCCAGACCAGGTGCCGCGCATGCCTCAATCCGCCTGATTGAGCAAATATTGCGCTGCATCGGCGTTCCCGATGCGCAGCGAAGCTGATAGCTTGCCGGTAGCTGCCCATGCCCCATAACCTTGAAGAGGCCCCCATGCTGGATAAGAGCCCACGCCCCGCCACCGTCAACGTGCCGAACGATCTCGCCGCGCACTGGATGCCGTTCACCGCCAACCGGGCGTTCAAGAAGAACCCGCGGATGCTCGCCGGCGCCAAGGACATGCACTATCTCACGGTCGACGGCCGCAAGATCATCGACGGCGCCGCCGGTATGTGGTGCTGCAATGCCGGCCACGGCCGCCCGCAGATTGCCGAGGCGATCGGCAAGATGTCCGCGACGCTGGACTACGCCCCGCCGTTCCAGTTCGGCATTCCGCAGGCCTTCGAACTCGCCACGCGCATCGCCGATCTGGCGCCCGATGGCCTCGATCACGTGTTCTTCTGCAACTCCGGCTCGGAGGCTGCCGATACCGCGCTGAAAATCGCGCTGGCCTATCACCAGACCAACGGCCAGGGCGGCCGCGTCAGGCTGATCGGCCGCGAGCGCGGCTATCACGGCGTCGGCTTCGGCGGCACGTCCGTCGGCGGCATTGTCGGCAACCGCAAGATCTACGGCTCGCTGCTGACGGGCGTCGATCATATTTCCCACACCTATGACCGCGAGAAGCAGGCCTTCAGCAAGGGCGAGCCGGAATATGGCGCACATCTCGCCGACGATGTGGAGCGACTGGTCAACCTGCACGGCGCCAACACCATCGCCGCCGTGATCGTCGAGCCGATGGCCGGATCGACCGGCGTGCTGCCGGCGCCGAAGGGCTATCTGAAGCGGCTGCGCGAGGTCACCCAGAAGCACGGCATCCTGCTGATTTTCGACGAGGTCATCACCGGCTACGGCCGGCTCGGCTTCGCCTTTGCAGCCGAACGCTACGGCGTGCTGCCGGACATGCTGACATTTGCAAAAGGCATCACCAATGGCGCCGCGCCGATGGGCGGCGTGCTGGTGCGCGACACCATCCACGACGCCTTCATGAACGGGCCGGAGCATGTCGTCGAACTGACCCATGGCTACACCTATTCGGCGCACCCGATCTCCTGCGCCGCGGCGCTGGCGACGCTCGATATCTACCGCGAGGAGAAGCTTTTCGAGCGCGCGAAAATGCTCGAGCCGAAACTCGCCGACGCCGTGATGTCGCTGAAGAACGAACCCAATGTAGTGGATATCCGCTGCGTCGGCCTGACCGCGGCCGTCGACCTCTCCTCCCTCCCCGACCTGCCCGGCAAGCGCGGCTTCGACGGACTGAACAGCGCGTTCCACGACAACGACCTGATGATACGGGTGGCCGGCGACACGCTGGTGCTGACGCCGCCCTTGATCATCACCGAGGACCAGATCGGCGAGATCGTCGACAAGGTCGCCAAGGTGATCCGCGCGGTGGCGTAAGGTCACTCTCGTGTCCCGGACGCGGTGCAGCGCTTCTTCAACGGTGCGCCGCAGAGTCGGGACCCATTTCGATACGCGGCAGGCCCTGCGCCATGGGTCCCGGTTCTGCGGAGCGGCGTTCCACGCCGCACCGCGCCCGGGACACGTAGCGGCCACACGGAACCTTCAAAACCTCTCCACGTTCATCTCACGGCAGGGCGATCGGCGTCGCTGCGGTGGAGGAACGACGGATATGCTCGCGCTCTCGAGCGGATTGCTGCGCACCGGACTGGCGCTGAAACTGAACCAGGTCAAACGGGCGACGCGGTCCTATCTTCGTGACCGGACCGACCAGGCCACCGGCACCGCCACCTCCTACGCCGTTGCGGCCGGGATGTTCGCCACCGCCGGCATTTTTCTGATCGCCGCGATTCTTGTTGGGGCGACCGCCCTGTTTCGCTGGATTGAAATCAATTACGGGCTGTTTCCGGCGTTCGGCGCCACCGGCGGCCTGCTGGTGGCCATCGCGGCGATCTGCGCGGGAGTGGCGGCCCGCCGGCTGAAACGCCCGGCGCCGCAATTCCCGTCGCTGGCGAGCCGCCTGCGCGTCGCCATCAACGCCAATCCGATCAAACCGGCCAGGGTCGAGACCGCGACCGATACCGCGACGGCGATCCTGCGCGAGCCCGCTACGCCTGTGGGCGGCGCGCGCCTCCCACCGCGGACATCCCGCCCCGGGCCGGTCGTGGACAGCAGAAAGATGCAGGCCGGCCTGCTGCTGGCGGCTACATTGTTGGGCTGGGCGGCCGTGCGGCGGCAGCAGGCACGACGAACGGCGCCCTGATGTCCGCCCGGCGCACCGAGGCGGCCGACAACCTGCTTCTGGTCGCGGCCACGGCGATTTTCGTTCTCACCGCACAGCGCTATCTTCAAACCATCACCGCACCGGAGCCGGCTCGCGAACCGGAAATCGCGCCTGCCCATCGCTTCGCGCCTGAAATCGCGCAGCCCGGACGCGGCCGGCTTTCCAGCCATCCCTTCCAGATTCCCCTCGCCGGCTGGAAGGATATCCTGTGGCGCACCTGGCAGCAGATCAACGATGACCGCCTGCTCGCCACCGCCGCCGGCGTCGTGTTCTTCGGCCTGCTCGCGGTGTTTCCGGCCATCACGGCGCTGGTATCATCCTATGGGCTGTTCGCGGATGCCTCCACCATCGGCGCCAATCTGCAGACGATGGCTGTGATGCTGCCGCAGGGTTCGTTCCAGATCGTGCAGGACCAGATCGCGCGCGTGCTTGCCAAGGGTGAGACCGCGCTCGGCGCAACCTTCGTGTTCGGCCTCGGGCTCGCGATCTGGAGCGCCAACGCCGGCGTCAAGGCCGTGATCGAAGCGTTGAATGTGGTCTATGGCGAGCGCGAGAAGCGCGGATTCTTCAGGCTGAACTTGCTGTCGCTGGCATTCACCACAGGCGCGATCATGGCGCTGATGCTGATGGTGAGCGCGGTGGTGGCGCTGCCGCTGGCGCTCGATCATCTCGGTCTCGCGCAGGAGAGCAAGACCATCGTCAGCCTGGTGCGATGGCCCGTGATGTTCGCGATGCTGGTGGCGGCGCTCGGTGTGCTCTACCGGTTCGGGCCGAGCCGGCGGGCGGCGCGATGGGAATGGCTCAGCGTCGGCACGCTGGCCGCTGCCCTGCTCTGGATCGGCGGCTCCGCGCTGCTGTCGTGGTATCTGTCGAACTTCGGCAATTACGACGCCACCTACGGCTCGCTCGGCGCCGCCATCGGCCTGATGATGTGGATGTGGATGTCGGCCATCATCGTGCTGTGCGGTGCCGAACTGAACTCGGAAATCGAGCACCAGACGGCACGGGATTCGACGGTCGGGCGGCCCAGGCCGCTCGGCGCCCGCGGCGCCGTGATGGCGGATACGGTGGGACCGGCGGTTCCGGCCGGATCGGAAGAACACTAGCTCGTCGAATCAACATTGATGCTAAGCTCGTAGCGCCTGGAGGAGCGCACGACACGACCGATGGCTGCGGCTTTCGCGTTTCCACCGGGCAGGAGCAGTCTGGACTCGAGGGCGTTGCGCGCGACATGATTCGCATATCCACGGTTTTCATCGCCATCTGCATGGTGCTGGTCGCGGCCTCGCTCGGCCTGATTCTTTATTCGGTGCTGGGCATCAGCGGTTCGGAATCCGCGATCGTGGCGCTCACCGCGCTGACCTTCCTGATCCTCTACACCGCCGTGTCGATGCGCCTGCGCGACCGCACCGATGTCGGCGGCCAGATCGCGGATCTGTCGCGCGGCACCGCCGACCTCGCCCGCCAGGTTGCCGAATTCGGGCGCCGCCTCGCCGCCGTCGAGGGCCGGGTGGTGTCGGCCAATTCGACCGGCGCCGACCGCATCCAGACCGTGATCGGCGAGATCAACGAGCTCGGCGTGCTGGTCAAGCAGCTCGCAAGCTCGGTCGCCAGCCACGACGACATGCTGGCCGCGGGCGCCGCTGCCCCGCCGCCTCAGCCTGCGAGCCCGCCGGAGCGCGAAGCGCCGAGCGAACTGCCCGATGTCGCCGAAGAGACAACCAGCGCGCCCGCGCCCGCCAGGGCGGCGCCGGTCACGGCAGCGCCGGTCACAGCAGCGCCTGCCGCAGCAGCACCTGCCATCACAGAGACCACGCCATCGCGCAGCCACGCGCACATCCTCAACGCCGTGAAGGGCGCGGTCGAGGAAAACCGCATCGATATCTATCTGCAGCCGATGGTGACCCTGCCGCAGCGCAAGGTGCGCTTCTACGAGGCGGTGACACGGTTGCGCGACGACAAGGACGAGGTTCTCGCCGCCGAGGATTTCATCGGGGTCGCCGAAGCCGCCGGGCTGATCGGGCGGATCGATCACATGGTGATGCTGCGCTGCGTGCAGGTGCTGCGCCGCCTGATGGTGCGCAACAAGGACGTCGGGATCTTCTGCAACGTCGCCGCGGCGACGCTCGGCAATCCCACCACCTTCGCGCAATGCCTCGATTTCCTCGAAGCCAACCGGGCGCTGGCGCCGTCCTTCGTGCTCGAATTCAAGCAGGCGACGTTTCGCAACCTCGGCCCGGTCGAGACCGAGCATCTCGCCGCATTGGCGCAGCGCGGTTACCGTTTCTCGATCGACCACGTCACCGATCTCAGGATCGAGCCGCGCGAACTGGCCGATCGCGGCGTCCGCTACATCAAGGTCCCCGCCGCTTTGCTGCTCGACCAGCGCTCGGGTTCCACCTCCGACATTCACCCCTCGGACCTTTCCGATCTGCTCGGCCGCTTCGGCATCGACCTGATCGCCGAACGGATCGAAGGCGAACGTGCGGTGGTCGACCTGCTCGATTACGACGTGCGGTTCGGGCAGGGATTTCTGTTTGCACCCCCCCGGCCGTTGCGGCCCGAGGGAGCATCTGCTACCGGCGGGGCGCCTCCGAACAACGCGCAGGAACCCAATGGCCCCCCCAAGACGGCTCCCCTCCCTGGTCCGGCCATCGAGCCCCCGGCGCGGACGACCGGCAACGCCGCGCTGGCGCGGCGCGCCGCTGGGCCGGGCTGACCGGTTGTCGCGGCCATGACCGGACTGCGCTTTGCCGAGCGGCTGCGCGACCTCGTCCCCGGCGTCGAAGTCGTGCTCTCCGACATCTGGGGCGTGGTTCACAACGGCCTGGTAGCCTTCCCCGAAGCCTGTGAGGCGCTGCACACTTTCCGCGCCCAGGGCGGCACGGTGATCCTCATCACCAACGCACCACGGCCTGCCGATTCGGTGCAGCGGCAATTACGCAAATTAGGCGTCGCCGACGAGACCTATGACGCCATCGTCAGTTCGGGCGACCTGACCCGGCATTTCGTCGCCGACCATGCGGCCAAGAAAATGTTCTGGCTCGGCCCCGAGCGCGACAATTCGATCTATCGCGGCCTCGATCCGATGCTCGCGCCGCTGGAAGACGCCGATTACATCGTCTGCACCGGCCTGTTCGACGACGAAACCGAATCGGCCGAGGATTATCGCGGCATGATGCTGAAGGCGCGGGAGCGCCAGTTGACGCTGGTCTGTGCCAATCCGGACATCGTGGTCGAGCGCGGCGACCGCCTGATCTACTGCGCCGGCGCGATCGCCGAGCTCTATCGCGAACTCGGCGGCGAGGTGATCTTCTACGGCAAGCCGCACCGGCCGATCTATGAGCGCGCCATGGCGCTCGCGGCGGAACGCCAGAGCCACCCCATCCAGCTCAACCGCGTGCTTGCGATCGGCGATTCCGTGCGGACCGACCTGACCGGCGCGCATGCCTTCGGCATAGACTGCCTGTTCCTGACCCGTGGCATCCACTCCGAAGAGTTCGAGGGCATCGATCAGCTCGACCCCGCCTCGGTAAAGGAGCTGTTCGGCCGTCCGCCCAAGGCGCTGATGCGGGAGTTGAGGTGGTAGGTTCTGGCCGTCGTCCCGGCGAACGCCGGGACCCATACCGCGTGATCTATCGTTTGCGCGATATGGCAGTAGCCAGCTTCACAATTGACGCCCGGGATTATGGGTCCCTGCGTTCGCAGGGACGACACCGTCGGTGCGTTTGCGATGCGCGCTTACGCGCTCGCCATATCCGGGAACACCGCCTCGATCTTGGTCTTCAGCGTGGCGGCGTTGAACGGCTTGACGATGTAATTGTTGACGCCGGCCTTCTTGGCGGCGATCACGTTTTCGGTCTTGGATTCCGCCGTGATCATGATGAACGGCGTGGTGGCGAGATTGGGGTCGGCGCGAACTTCGCGGAGCAGGTCGTAGCCGGTCATCGGCTCCATGTTCCAGTCGGAGATCACCAGCCCGTATTTCTTGACGCGCATCTTGTTCAGCGCCGCCGAGCCGTCGCTGGCGTCATCGATATTGTCGAAGCCAAGCTGCTTCAGGAGATTTCGGATGATCCGGATCATGGTGTTGTAGTCATCCACCACCAGAACCGACATCGACAAATCAACCGCCATCTTGACTCCCCCGCAACGCTACAAACCACACGGGCCTGCGCCAGGCCAAAAAGCCCCGCATTCCGCTCCCACCAGTACCACCAGCCTTTAAACAGCCCGTTAACCGACCTTGGCGGGAAACATGGCGAAAGCACCCGTTCTACGGCCGGTTGCGCCCGGCTTGACTTCATCGCGGCCGCCACGTCACGGTCCCGCGCCTGCTGACCTCGCCCGGAAGAATCCTGCAAAATGACGCCTGGCTTTACCGTTATTCGCGACACCACGCCCGCAGCCTCCATCCCCAAGGGGGCGGTGGTGGCGATGGGCAATTTCGACGGCGTCCATCTCGGCCACCGCGCGGTGATCGCTGCCGCGCTGCAGATGGGCCGCGCCCATGGCCGGCCGGCGCTGGCGGTGACCTTCGAGCCCCACCCCAAAAGCTTCTTCAGCCCGAACACCCCCCAGTTCCGGCTCACCGACGAGGCCAGCAAATTGAGATTGCTGGCCGGGACCGGGCTTTCCGGCGCCGTGGTGATGACCTTCGACAGGGGCCGCGCCGGGACCACGGCGCAGGATTTCATTCACCATGACCTGATCGAACGGCTCGGCATCAGCGGGATCGCGGTCGGCTACGACTTTCATTTCGGCAAGGGCCGCGTGGGCTCGCCGAGCCTGCTGGTCAGCGAAGCGCCCCGACTCGGCATCGAGGTCGACGTCCAGGCCCATATCGATATCGACGAACGGCCGGTGTCCTCCTCGGCGATCCGGATGGCGCTCGCGGAGGGGCAGATCGACGACGCCACCGCGATGCTCGGCGGCCCGTGGTTCGTGGCGGGCACCGTGATCCATGGCGAGAAGCGCGGCCGCGATCTCGGCTATCCCACCGCCAATATCCGGCTCGACAAGAATTGCGGTCTCAAACACGGCATCTATGCGGTGCGGGTCGGCCGCGGAACTGATCGCCTCGACGGCGTCGCCAGCTTTGGCCGCCGCCCGACCTTCGACAATGGCGCGCCGCTGCTGGAAGTGTTCCTGTTCGACTTCAAGGGCGACCTCTATGGCGCGTCGCTCGATGTCGCCTTCATCGCCTTCATCCGCGAGGAAGTGAAGTTCGACGGCATCGAGGCGCTGGTGCGCCAGATGGACGACGACTCGGCCCGCGCCCGCGCGGCGCTGGCGGCGGCGCCGGATGCGTTTCCGAAGCTCGGGGCGGTCGGATGAGCAAGACCGAAAAGCAAAAGATGCCGGCGGGCGGAATCGAGCCGGGCCAGACCGTTACGGGCAATCCGGCCCGCCCGCATCCCCCGCGCCCCTGATCGGAAGACTGGCGGCCGGAATAGGCTTGGGCTTCCCTTGGGCTTTGCGATTTTCCCTTCCGGCTGCTATGGAAAGCCCCATGTTTGCGCGGCGCACCATCCCCATTAGCGGCCCGGCTTCCGCCTGAGCGATCTGCTCGGCGCAAGACCGGGACCCTTATCCATTCATCCGCGATGAATCGCGTTTCAGCGCCCCTTGAGCCAAACCAGAGCATTCATGTCCGAGAAGCCGCAAAAGTCCGACGTTACCGATTATTCCAGGACCCTGTTCCTGCCGCAGACGGAATTTCCGATGCGCGCCGGCCTGCCGCAGCGCGAGCCGGAAATCCTCAAGCGCTGGAACGAGATCGGCCTCTACGGCAGACTGCGCGAGAGCGCCGCCGGCCGGCCCAAATTCGTCCTGCATGACGGCCCACCCTACGCCAACGGCAACATCCATATCGGCCACTCCCTCAACAAGATCCTCAAGGACGTGGTGACCAAGAGCCAGCAAATGCTCGGCTTCGATTCCAATTACGTGCCGGGCTGGGACTGCCACGGCCTGCCGATCGAATGGAAGATCGAGGAAGAAAACTACCGCTCCAAGGGCAAGCAGAAGCCGGACTTCAGGGATTCAACCGCGATGGTGGCGTTCCGCAAGGAATGCCGCGCCTATGCCACGCACTGGCTCAACGTGCAGCGCGAGGAATTCAAGCGGCTCGGCATCATCGGCGACTGGGATCACCCCTACGCCACGATGGACTTTGCCGCCGAAGCGCAGATCGCACGCGAGCTGATGAAGTTCGCCGCCAACGGCCTGCTGTATCGCGGCTCCAAGCCGGTGATGTGGAGCGTGGTGGAAAAGACCGCGCTGGCGGAAGCCGAAATCGAATACGAGGACTACACCAGCGATACCGTGTGGGTGAAGTTTCCGGTCACCTCGCCGGTACATGGCGTGCTGGCCACTGCCAGCGTCGTGATCTGGACCACCACGCCCTGGACGCTTCCCGGCAACCGCGCCATCAGCTTCTCGCCGAAAATTTCCTACGGCCTCTTTGAGGTCACCGATGCGCCCGGCGACAACTGGGCCAGGAACGGCGACCTGCTGATCCTGGCGGATGCGCTGGCGGAAGGCGTGTTCAAGCAGGCGCGTGTCACCGCCTACAAGAAGCTGCGCGACTTGCCGGCCGACACGCTCGACGCGGTGGAATGCGCCCATCCGCTGAAGGGCGTCAGCGGCGGCTACGAATTCGTCGTGCCGCTTCTGCCCGGCGACCACGTCACCGACGACACCGGCACCGGCTTCGTTCATACCGCGCCCGGCCATGGCCGCGAGGATTTCGAGGTCTGGATGGCCAATGGGCGCGATCTGGCGGCGCGCGGCATCAGCACGACCATCCCCTACACCGTCGATGAGAACGGCGCCTTCACCGATCACGCGCCGGGTTTTACGGGCAAACGCGTCATCAACGACAAGGGCGAAAAGGGCGACGCCAACGAGGCGGTGATCAAGGTGCTGGTCGAGCGCGGCATGCTGCTGGCGCGCGGCCGGCTCAAGCATCAATACCCGCATTCCTGGCGCTCGAAGAAGCCGGTGATCTTCCGCAACACGCCGCAATGGTTCATCGCGATGGACCAGAATATCGTCGAGGACGGCAAGGGAAAACCGGGCGACACGTTGCGCGCCCGCGCGCAACACGCCATCTCGGTCGCCCAATGGGTGCCGCCGTCGGGCCAGAACCGCATCAACGGCATGGTCAACTCAAAGCCCGACTGGGTGATCTCGCGCCAGCGCGCCTGGGGCGTGCCGATCGCGGTGTTCGTGCGCGAGAAGGGCGACGGGACAGCCGAAATCCTGCAGGACGAAATCGTCAATCAGCGCATCGCCGAAGCCTTCATGGAAGAAGGCGCC
>NZ_JAURXB010000139.1 GCF_030654605.1 Bradyrhizobium sp. | reverse complement strand
CTCATCATGTGGTCTTCGCGACACCGGCTCTCCCATCATCCCCACAGCGCGGCTTCGGGCGGATAGACCAGGCTGCCGTCATAGCGCAGCCCGCCGTCGCGGTCGCGCGCCAGCAACAAGGGACCGTCGAGATCGACGAAGCGGGCCTGTCGCTCCAGCAGCATCGCCGGCGCCATCGCCAGCGAGGTCGCGACCATGCAGCCGACCATGATCTCGAATCCGAGCGCCTGTGCCGCGTCCGCCATCGCCAGCGCCTCGGTCAGCCCGCCGCTCTTGTCGAGTTTGATATTCACGGCGTCGTAGCGGTCATGAAGTCCATCGAGTGATTTCCGGTCATGCACGCTTTCGTCGGCGCAGACGGCGACCGGCCTGCGGCCGATCCGCGCCAGCGCCTCATCCTGTCCGGCCGGCAGCGGCTGCTCTACCAGCGTGACACCCATCGCGGCGCATTCGGCGAGATTTTGCTCCAGATTGTGCGGCGTCCAGGCCTCATTGGCATCGACGATGAGTTCGGATTCCGGCGCCGCCTTGCGCACCGCCGCGATTCGCAATCCATCGCCGTCGCCGCCGAGCTTGATCTTGAGCAACGGCCGGTGCGCCGCCCTGGCGGTCGCCGCCGCCATCGCCTCTGATGTCCCCAGCGAAATGGTGTAGGCGGTGGTGCAGGCTGATGGCGCGGGACGTCCGAGCAGGCTCCAGACCCGCTGGCCGCTGGTCTTGGCCTCGAGGTCGAGCAGCGCGCAATCCAGCGCATTACGGGCGGCGCTGGCGGGCATGGCGGCCTGCAGGGCCTGCCTGTCCAGACCGCGCGACAGCGGCCCCTGCATCGCCTGCAGGGCGGCCAGCGTCGCTTCCGGGGTCTCGCCATAGCGCGGATAGGGGACGCATTCGCCCCGCCCGGTATGGCCGTCATGGCTGACCTCGGCCACGACCGTCACCGCCTCGGTCTTGGCGCCCCGGCTGATGGTGAAGGAACCCGCGATCGGCCAGCGTTCGATTCGGGCGGCCAGGGTGGGGGATTTGCTGGAAGTCATTTGAAAATCTGGCAATTTTTGAACCACCGGCTTGCCCGGCGCAACCAAGTATGGCTGTTAAGGGACATGTTCTACAAGGCGGCGGCGTGTTGGATCCTTCCCTGCTTCATTGGCCGGGAATCGGCTGGGGTGTTGGCATCGTGAGCGGCGACCCGACATTGGAGCGGATTGCACGGGGCAATGGCCTGGCGCTGTGCGCCGCGGGTTCGTGGACTGCGCGCTTTGCGCCGGATCTCGAGCGGATCGTCGCCGACGCCGAAAAGCTGGCCGGCAGCCGGCCCAATATCTTCATCGATGTCTCGCAGGTCTCCAGGCTCGATACTTTCGGGGCCTGGCTGATCGAACGGCTTCGCCGCAGCCTGACCCAGGGCGGGGTGGAGGCGAAGATCGCAGGCCTTTCGGCCAATTATTCCACCCTGGTCGATGAAGTGCGCCGGGTGAAGGCTTCGCCCGCGCTCGACGCCAGCCCGGTGTCGCTCACCGGGATGCTGGACCAGATCGGCCGCAGCGTGGCCGGCGTCGGCGCCACCCTGGTCGGCCTGATCGACATGCTCGGCGCGGTGCTGGCCGCCGGCGGCAGGGTGCTGATCCGCCCGCGCGGCTTCCGGTTGACCTCGACGGTGCACCACCTCGAACAGGTCTGCTGGCGCGCCGTGCCGATCGTCGTGCTGATCACCTTTCTGATCGGCTGCATCATCGCACAGCAGGGCATCTTTCATTTTCGCCAGTTCGGCGCCGACATCTTCGTGGTCGACATGCTGGGCGTGCTGGTGCTGCGCGAGATCGGCGTGCTGCTGGTGGCGATCATGGTGGCGGGCCGTTCCGGCAGCGCCTACACCGCCGAACTCGGCTCGATGAAGATGCGCGAGGAGATCGACGCGCTGCGCACCATGGGGTTCGATCCGATCGAGGTGCTGATCCTGCCGCGCATGCTGGCGCTGGTGCTGGCGCTGCCGATCCTCGCGTTCCTCGGCGCGATGGCGGCGCTGTATGGCGGCGGGCTGGTGGCGTGGCTCTATGGCGGGGTCGAGCCGGAAGCCTTCCTGCTGCGCTTGCGCGACGCCATTTCGATCAACCATTTCACCGTAGGCCTGATCAAGGCGCCTGTCATGGCGGCGGTGATCGGCATCGTCGCTTGTGTCGAGGGATTGGCTGTGCAGGGCAGCGCCGAGTCGCTCGGTCAGCACACCACGTCGTCGGTGGTGAAGGGAATCTTCTTCGTCATCGTGATGGACGGCGTGTTCGCGATCTTCTTCGCATCGATCGGAATGTGACGATGGCGCCGCAACCCCAATCGCAAACTTCCAACAATATCATTCGGGTGCGCGACATCACCGTGCAGTTCGGCAAGAACCGCATTCTCGACGGCCTCAACCTCGATGTGAAGCGCGGCGAGATTTTGGGCTTTGTCGGCCCCTCCGGCGCCGGCAAGAGCGTGCTGACGCGCACCATCATCGGCCTCGTTCCCAAGCTCGCCGGCAGCATCGAGGTGTTCGGGATCGACCTCGACGGCGCCGACGCCAAGGCGCGGCGCGGCGTCGAGCGGCGCTGGGGCGTGTTGTTCCAGCAGGGCGCGCTGTTCTCCTCGCTGACGGTGCGGCAGAACATCCAGTTTCCGATCCGCGAATATCTCAGCCTGTCGCAGCGGCTGATGGACGAGATCACCGCCGCCAAGCTCGTCATGGTGGGCCTCAAGCCCGAGGTCGCCGACCGCTTTCCCTCGGAACTCTCCGGCGGCATGATCAAGCGCGTGGCGCTGGCCCGCGCGCTGGCGCTCGATCCGGAACTCGTGTTCCTCGACGAGCCGACCTCCGGCCTCGATCCGATCGGCGCCGGCGACTTCGACGAACTGGTCCGCACCCTGCAGCGTACTTTGGGCCTGACCGTTTTCATGGTAACCCACGATCTGGACAGCCTTTATACGGCTTGCGACCGGATCGCGGTGTTAGGGAACGGTAAGATCATTGCGGCAGGATCGGTCGCCGACATGCAGGCCTCGCAACATCCCTGGCTGAGGCAATATTTCCACGGCAAGCGCGCCCGCGCGGTCATGGGCTAGTACCGGAGTACATTCGAATGGAAACGCGGGCGAACTACGTCCTGATCGGAGCCTTCACGCTGGCAGTGATTGCCGCGGCGTTCGGCTTCGTGCTGTGGTTCCAGAGCCTCCACACCACCAAGGCGCGCAGCCCGATCCGGATCGTGTTCGAAGGCCCGGCCTCCGGCCTGCGCAACGGCGGCAGCGTCAATTTCAACGGTATCCGGATAGGCGAAGTCATCTCGGTCAAGCTGGATAACCCGCGTCGAGTCGTCGCACTCGCCATGGTCGAGAACAAGGCGCCGATCCGCAAGGACACCCTGGTCGGGCTGGAATTCCAGGGCCTGACCGGCGTCGCCGCGATCTCGCTGAAGGGCGGCGAGGAGGCGGCACCCCCGGTTCCGCTGGATGAGGACGGCATTCCGGTGCTGACCGCCGATCCGAACGCGCTGCAGGACGTCACCGAGGCGATCCGCGCCACCCTGCAGAACGTCAACCGGATCGTCGCCGATAACCAGGAATCGGTCAAAAACTCGCTGCGCAACCTGGAAACCTTTACCGGCGCGCTGGCGCGCAATTCCGAAAAAATCGACGGCATCATGGTCAAGGTCGACGGCGTGATGGGCAAGGCCGACAGCCTGATGCTGGGCCTCAACACGGTCGCCGGCGGCAGTTCCGGCGGCGAGCTGTCGGCGATGCTGAAGGCCATCAAGGACCTCGCCGACGATCTCGACAAGCGTACCAACCTTTTGATCGCCGACGGCCGCCGCACCCTCGGCGACATCAGCCGCGCCGTGAACAATTTCGACCGCAACCCGAGCCGGGTGATCTTCGGCGGCAGCAACAACGCCGCAGCGCCCGAGCCGGCGCCGGCGAGACCACCTGCGGCGTCAGCGGGGCCGAGGCCGCCCGCGGCCGGTGCTGCGCCTCGCAGGCCGCAGTAGCGTTTCGCCGTATGGCCGGCGACATGTCGTAGGGCGGATTAGCGAAGCGTAATCCGCCGTTTGCCAGGGTAGGTGATGCCGTCGCGCGTTCGGGTGGACAAGGCGGCGGATTACGCTTCGCTAATCCGCCCTGCGAGAATCCAATCCCCAAAACAAAAACGGAGGCATCGCTGCCTCCGCTTTTCTATTCCCTCATCAGCTGCAACTTACCCCAGCCGTCCCGCCGCATGCGCGAGCAGGGTGTAGACGAGGCCGGTTTCCGAGGTGAGGTGGCTGCGCAGCATCGCCGGGCCACGTTCGTCGCGGGCGACTTCGTCGAGCAACCGCTCGAACTCGGTGATGTAGCGATCCACCGTCTGCTTGAAGCCGCGGTCGGCGCGGTATTTGCGGGCGACCTCGTCGAAGGCCTTCTGGCCGGCAGGCGTGTACAGCCGCTTGGTGAAGGCCTTGCTCTCGCCGCGCTGATAGCGGTCCCACATCTCGGCGGCGAGGTTGCGATCCATCAGGCGGCCGATGTCGAGCGACAGCGACGCCAGCGGATTTTCGCTCGCGGCCGCCTGTTGCGGCGCGCGGGGGCGCGGCGCCTGGGCCGGGCCGGCGGCATCGGTGCGGTTCAACAGGTCGGACAGCCAGCCGTCGCGTCCCTGGTCGGAACTGGCGGGGCTGACCGGCGGCGCTTCGGTGCGGCGCGGGGCGGGGCCACCGAGGTCCGGCGGCGGCAGGGTCGATGCGGCGCTGCCGCCGCGCGGGGCCGAGCGCGACTGGCCACCGGCGGCGACCAGCATCGGCTCTTCCTCGCGCTGCGAGCTGGCGCGGCCCGCGGAGACCACGTCGAGGCCGCGGCCGTGATGGGCCACGATCCGGTTCAGTTCGGCCAATGCCTCGATCTGGTCGACGATCACCTTGCGCATCTGCGCCGTGCTCTCGGCGGCCTCCTGCGGCATTTCCAGCACGCCGCGGCGCAGCTCGTTGCGGGTGGCGTCGAGCTCGTTGTGCATTTCCGACGCCATCTGCTTCATGCTCGCCACCATGTTGGCGAACTTGTCCGCGGACTGCTTGAACATCGCGTCGGCTTCCTGGGTGCCCTGCTGATAGAGCTCGGCCATGGTGTCGGCGGTGAGCCGGCGTTCTTCCTCGGCCGCAGCCCGCACCGCCTCGAACTGATGACTGATGGCGGCGGAACCCGCGCCTGCGGTCTCCGCGACCACGCGGGCGATATCGCGGGCGCGCTCTTCGGCGGCCGCCAGCGATTCATCCAGCAGGCTGGTGAACCGCGACAGCCGCTGATCGAGATCGGCGGTGCGCAGGTCGATGGTGGTGACCAGCGATTCCAGCGCCGACTTGCGTTCGGAAACCGAGGCCGTGGTGCTGCGGTTGCTCTGCTCGACCACCGCCGCGGCCTCGACCAGGGCCTGGCCATGGTGCTCGAACTGGTTCGACAGCGAACCGAGGTCCTCCAGCGCCTTCGAGGTCTTGGAGTTGAAGACGCTGAGCTGGTCTTCCAGCGTTTGCGTCGCGACGCCGTTGCGCGAGGTGACGTCGTTCATGGCGGACACGAAGTCGGCCACGCGGGTCACCAGAGCGCGCTCCAGCGAGTTGAGGTTGTCATGCGCGCCGGTCAGCACTTCCTGCAGCAGGATGTTGCCTTCACGCAGCCGCTCGAACAGGGCGACGGTGTCGGTGCGCAGGATCTTGCTGGTCTCCTGCATTTCGGTGACGGCCGCGATCGAAACCTGACGCGACTGGTCGATCGCCGCGCGCGAGGACTGCTCGAGCTCCTTCAGCGACTTGGCCACCGCGCCGGTGGCGAGTTCGCCGGCGGACGTGATGGTCCGCGCGATGTCGGAGCCGTGGGTCATCATCGTCTGCGAGAACGCCTGGCCCCTGGTCTCGATCGATTTCAGGGCGTCGGAGGTCACGCGATCGATGTCGACCGTGAGCTGGCTGGTCTTCGAGCCGATCGCCTCGACCAGCGTTCCGCGCTTGCCGTCGATCATCTGCGCCAGCCGGTCGGTCTGCTGCTGCACATAGGTGACGATTTCGTCGGTCTTGCCGGTCATGGCGGAGCCGAACGAGCCGCTGGCGGCGAGCACCGTGCGCTCGACTTCAGCCGAGGTCGACTTGACCTTGGAGCTGACTTCGTTCGACGCGGCCACCAGTGCGCTCTGGGCGTTGAGCGCGCTGGTCTGGATAGTGTCGGTCGTGTTGGCGGTGACCGCGCTGAGCGAACGCTCGATGTCTACAGCGATCGCCTTGATCTGGCTGGCTGCATCGGCGGAAGTCGCCGTCAGCGAGCTTTGTGCTTCGCGCGCGCTGGCGAGGATCGAAGCGGCGGTATCGGCGCCGACCGCCGTCAAGGTGCGCTCCACGTCGCTCGCGAGCGACTTGACGTGGCTGGCGGCATCCGAGGATGCGGCGACCAGGGTGTTCTGGGCCTCGCGGGCGCCCGAGGTGAGCGCTTCGGAGGTGGAAGCGCCGGCCATCGACAGCGAACGCTGGATATCCGCTGCCAGCGACCTGACCTGGCTGGTCGCATCCGCGGACGCATTGACCAGCATGTTCTGTGCATCGCGCGCGCCCGAGGTGAGGGCCTCGGCGGTCGCGGCGCCGGCCATGGTCAGCGTCTCGGCGGTGGAGGTGCCGGCCATCGACAGCGAGCGCTGGATGTCGGCCGCCAGCGACTTGACCTGGCTGGCCGCATCGGCGGACGCATTGATCAGCGTGGTCTGGGCTTCACGCGCGCCGGCGGTGACCGCCTCGGCGGTGGAGGTACCGGCGATCGACAGCGAACGCTCGACATCGGCGGCCAGCGACCTGACCTGGTTGGTGGCATCCATCGAAGCGGTGACCAGCGTGCTCTGGGCTTCGCGGGCTCCGGCGGTGATCGCTTCGGCGGTGGAAGTTCCGGCCATCGAGAGCGAGCGCTCGACGTCGGCGGCCAGCGACTTGACCTGGCTTGCCGCGTCAGCGGAAGCCGTAACCAGCGTGGTCTGCGCCTCGCGGGCGCCGGCGACGATCGAACTCGCGGTGGCGGAGCCGGCGGCGGAGAGCGTGCGCTCGACGTCGGCGGACAGCGACTTGATCTGGCCGGCGGCCTCGGTGGAGGCCATCACCAGGGTGGTCTGCGCATCGCGGGCGCTGGTCAGGATCGAGTTTGCAGCCCCGGTACCGACGGCGGTGAGGGCGCGTTCGACTTCACCCGAGGTCAGCTGCAGCTGTGCATTGACGTCGCTTGAGACCGTCAGCAGCGATTGTTGCGCGGCGCGGGCGCCGGTCTGGATGGTCTCGCTGGTATTGACCACGAGGTTGGTCAGCGAGCGTTCCGCGTCCTCGACGTGGGACCTGATCCCGAACGACAATTCCTCGGCGCGGGCCATCAGGCCCTCGCTGGCCTGCCGGCCGCTGCTCTCGATGCGGCCTGCCACGGCTTCGATGCGCGAACCCAGCAGGTCCTCGAACTGCGCGACGCGCATGTCGATGTCGGAGGCAACCGCGCCGACCCGGGTTTCGATGCCCTGATGGATTTCCTGGAAGCGCGCGGTGATGGTGTCGGTCAGATGGGCGCTGCGGCCATCGATGGTTTGCGTCACATTGGCAATGCGCAGGTCGACGGCTTCGACCGCCTGGGCCGCGCCCTCCGTCAGCGACGTCGTGAGATTGGTGAGGCGCGTGTCGATCGAATGGATCGCCTGCGCGGTGCCGTCGGTCAACGACGTGGTGAGGTGGGTCAGGCGCGAGTCGAGCATGCTGACCGCCTGCGAGGCGCCGTCGGTCAGTGACGAGGCCAGCGTGCCGAGACGGTTGTCGATGGTCTCGGTGACCGACTTCGCCCGCGTATCGAAATTCTGTTCGAGCGATTTGAGGCGGCCGTCGATCGACTCGTCGAACGACCTGATCCTGCCTTCGATCGAGCTGTCGAAGGATGCGATCTTGCCGTCGAGCGAGGTGTCGAGATGGGCGACGCGGCTGCCCATCGTGGTCTCGAACTGCACCAGGCGCTGGTCCAGCGAAGCGGTGATCTCGCCGCCATTGGTGCTGAGGCGGGTGTCGAAGGTGTCGACATAGGTCTTCAGGGTGTCCGAGATGTCCTGGGTACGCTGACCCATGCGGTCGACGATTTCGCCGCCGAAGGTTTTGACGGTGCGGTCGAATTCCGAGATGTGGCGGGTGATCAGGGCGCCGAGCGTGCCCGAGTCGCGCGCGAATTTCTCCGCCAGCTCGCCGCCCTGGTTCCTGACCAGCTCGTCGAACGCGCTCATCTGCAGGGAGAGGGTGTCGTGCGCGGTTTCGGTCTGGCTGACGACCTTGGCCACCAGCGAGTTGACGGTGACGTCGAGCGCGTCGCTGGCCTTGTCGCCGGAGGTGAGGATCTGGGACGCCAGCCGGTTGCCGGCCTCGTCGATCTTGCTGACGAGATCGCCGCTGCGCAGTTCGAGCTCGAGCAGCAGGGAGTCGCTGGAATTCTTCAGCGAGTCGTGGACCTGCTCGGTGCGGTCGGAAATGCCGTCGACGATGGTGGAGGAGCGCTGCTCGAATTCGCTGGTGATGCGGTCGATCCGCTCGTTCAGCATCTCGTGGACGCGGTCGGCGAGATCGACGAATTCGTCGTGCACGTGGCCGGTCTTGAAATTGAGGCTGGTGGTGAGGCGTTCGCTGGCGTCGAGCACGGCGCGCGTGGTCTCGGCGCTGGCTTCCTCGAGACGGTCGAGCAGGTCGCCGCCGCGCTCGCCGAGCGCGAGGATCATGTTGTCGCCGGCGTGGCTGAGCGCGCCGGTGATGTGCGCGCCGCGTTCTTCCAGCGCGCCGGTGATGCTCTTGGCGACTTCGTCGACGCGCGATGCGATCGCGTCCGAGATCAGCGCGATATCGTGGCGCAGGTCGATCTGCACGCCGGAGATGGCGCTGCGGACCTGCTCGGCCTGTCCGACCAGGTTGTCGCGCTGGTGGGCGATGTCCTGCAGCAGCGCGCGGATGCGCACTTCGTTGTCGCTGTAGGCGCGCTCGAGCGCCGAAACTTCGTTGGCGACGAGGGTTTCGAGTTCGCCGGCGCGCGCGATCGCGCGCTCGACGCCGTCGCCCATGGCGGCGACTTCGCGGCGAATCGCCTGGCCGACGGTGACCATGGAGTCGGAGGCCGCACCTTCGGGCTCCGAAAAGCGGATCGCGACCTGCGCCATCGACTGCGCGATCATGCGCAATTCCTGGCCGCGCCAGGCAAGGCTCGCCAGGAAGTAGAACAGCAGCACCGGCGCAAAGAACAGGGCCGCGAGGCCGGCCAGCACCAGCGTACCGCCGGGGCCCTGGCCGATCGACGCCTGCAGCGCGGGCAGGAAGCTGAAGGTCAGCAGCGCGCAGCCGATGATCCAGATGCCGGCAAACAGCGTGGCGAGGGTGTAGACGTTGCGGGCGGGGCGGCCCTTCTGGATCGCCTGCAGGATCTGGCCAATGGTTTCGCGGTCGTCATTGGCGGCGCGGCGGGCGGAGCGCGGCTCCTCGATCGGCTCGAAGATCTGCCGGTCGGCGCTCCGTGTGTCGAAGCTGTCATCATATGACGGCGGCGAAGACGTATTGGACGCCGCATCGCTGCGGACCGAACTTCGCGTGCTGTCGACCGCGGGCGCGTCACTGATGTTGAGGGCTTCCTGAATGGCAGAAAGCGCGACTTCGGTAGGGTCTTTGACCTTTTTGGGATTGTTCGCCATGTTCAGTCTGAGCCCTCGTTTTACTTTTTACGCGTCCGATCGAGGCTTGCTGGAAAGTCGCTCGCAAGCCCGCAACCGGTGTCGTTTCCCGTGCGGAGCCAAGGCGCTTCCGTCGCCCGCCTTCTCCGCCACCATCCGGAAACATCCTATTGGCAGAGCGGTGCGAATGAAATGGCCGCGATTAATACAATCTTAATCATCGTTAACAGCAGGGGCGCGTAACGCCTTACGGGTGCACAAAATTCCCGGATCGGGCTGCCGATTGGGGCGACTGTTCGCCGAAAACAAGGCGAACTTGCGGCAGGTACGTCAAACGTTCCATTAACCATTCCTGTGTTTGGCTGGCGAGAACGTCGCTGCCCCCGGGCCGAATTCGCGGGGAGATCCGGACTATCGCCATGCCGCTTCATCTTGAACAGGTTGACTGGATGCCATCGCCCCCGATTGCTCCCGATGACGGTCCGATCGATCTCGAACATCTCCGGCGGATGACGCTCGGCGATGCCGGCCTCGAGCGCGAGGTGCTGGCGATGTTCTCGGCCCAGACCGTCGGTCTGATCGGCGCGCTCGCCGCCTTGCCTCCGGAATCAGGCGCGCTGGCGCATACGCTGAAGGGGTCGGCGCGCGCGATCGGCGCCTTTGCCGTTGCCGACGCCGCAGCACGCCTGGAAGCCGCCATTCAGAAGGGCGATGATCCGGCGCCGTCGCTTGCCGGATTGAGGGATGCCGTGACCGAGGCGCGCGCCGCCATCGACGCGATCCTGCGCCGATCCTGATACGCCAGCCGTCAGAGGGCGCCTCCCGGACGCGCGGCAGGTTTTCGCCCCGGCCGCTGGCGCAGAGCGGATCGACCCGTTATAGGACTGCCCGGACCTCTCTTCATCCCGGCAGTAACGAGCAATCATGGCCAAGATTCACTTTGTCGACCATAACGGCGAAACCCGCATCATTGACGTCGAAAACGGCGCGACCGTGATGGAAGCGGCGATCCGCAACGCCATCCCGGGCATCGAGGCCGAGTGCGGCGGGGCCTGCGCCTGCGCGACCTGCCATGTCTATGTCGATGAAGCCTGGCGCGAGAAGGTCGGCGCGCCGACCCCGATGGAAGAGGACATGCTGGATTTCGGCTTCGACGTGCGGCCGAATTCGCGGTTGTCGTGCCAGATCAAGGTCAGCGACGAACTCGACGGCCTGATCGTGTCGACGCCGGAGCGGCAGGCCTAGTACCTGGAATCACCAATCGGTATTGCAGCCCATCCTTCGAGACGGCCACTTCGTGGCCTCCTCAGGATGAGGTTAACTTGCTGAAACACAACAACCCCATGCTGAGGAGCGAGCGTCGCGAGCGTCTCGAAGCATGGGCAGCAAGCGACTTGACCGATCTCACATAGCCAGTACTAGCCTTTATCCAGACCCATTATCGAGCGACCCGAAGGCGGCGATGGTCGCCCGTTGCCGTCGTCCGGCACGGGGATCCGCTTCGCGGCCGGCGCAAGGAAGGTGACCAGCAGCAGGGCCGCGCTCAACAGGATTGCCGCAACCAGCAGCGCTTCGGACGAGATCGTTCTGCCCCTGACCTCGCTGGGTGTCGTGCGCGGTGGATAACCGCTGGTGCCCCGGCGGCGAGGTCTCTCATCGTGCGCCTTCATCGAAACGGCCGGCTTTACCAATTGTATCGGGCGACGCCCTTGCCGGCGTACGAATTGACGTTGCTGCCGAACTCGCCTTCGAAAGTGGCGGCGAGCGAGAACCCCGACATCCATTTGACTTCGGCGGAAGCCGTCGTCAGCGCCTTGTCGGCGGACTGCGCCGCGCCGTTCACCACGAAGCTCGCGCCGGGCAGCGTCTGGAACGTCGCGGCGAGGTTGCGGTCGGTGTTGAAATCATGCGCCCAGGCCGCGCGGCCGCGCAGCGTCAGGACGGCGTCCCGCATGGCGAAGGACTTGTCGGTGCGCAGGCCGAGTTCGCTGCGCGACGCCGTGACGGTCCTGCTCCCATAGGCCAGCGCAAAGGTGTTGGCGCCGGACACCACGCTTTCCGCATAGGCCGGCAATTCGAATGTCGTGAACTGTCCGGCGGCGTAGGGCGTGAGGCCGACCAGTGCCGTGGCGAAGCGGTAACCGGCCTCGGCGCGGCCGGAGAATGCGTTGGCGTTGAATTGGGCGCGCAGCCGGTCGACGCCGGCGACGGTTCGATCGGTGGTGACATCCTGCCAGCCATAGGCCAGCGCGGCGGAAAGATAAGCCGGGCCGGCGGTGTGGCGAAGGAACGCGCCGGCCTGGAACAGGTCGGAACGGCCGCTGCCGAAGCCATTGACGCCAAAGCTGGTGCCGCCGCCCGCCAGCGCAAAACCCGCCAGCGTATTCGGCGAGAAGCGATAGTCGGCCCCGACAGCGGTGCCGTAGATGCGGCTGGTCGCGGTGCTGGTGCCGAGCACGCCGTTGCCGTCGGTGGTCTGCGATCCGCCATAGCCCGCGGCCCAGACGCTCCAGCGCGGGATGAAGGCGACCGGCGGCGCGCCGGCCTTGGTGATCATGGCATAGGCGTCGCGCCCCGGACCGCGGTCCATGCTCGCCTCGGTGAATTGCGATGCGCCCGGTGTCGCCGACGTGTCGCCGCGTCCGCCGAGGAACGGATCGGTCATCACGCCCATGAACTGCGTCATGGCGTCAATGGTGGTCTGCTGGCTGCCAACAGCGGTCTCGCCGGAGACCTGGCTCAGACCGGCCGGCGTCAGCGCCGCGAAGGCCAGCGGAATGCCGCCGGTGGCATCGAAGAAGTTGGTCAGCGCATTGCCGACATTGGCCTGATTGCCGCCGAGGCCGCCGGGGACAGCGAAGTTGAGCGCGAGATTGAGATAGACGTTGTTGGCGTCGTAGCTCAGGCTCGAGGTCACGCTGGAAGGCAGGTTGTTGTTGACGATCGCGCCGAAAGTGCTGCCGCCGAGGCCGCCGGCGGCATTGAGGATGGTGTACTGCCTGGACACGTAACTGCCGGGCGCAAAGCTGGCATTGACGGTCGCGCCGCCCAGCGTCGCAGTGCCGGTAACGTTGACGCGGTCGGCGTTGGAAGGCGACACCTCGATCATATAGGACGAGGCCGCGGTGAAACTGAGATTGCCGTTGACGGTCAACACCCCGATCGAATTGCCGGGCGCCAGTGCGCCGCCTGATATCGCTGTGTTGCCGACGGTGCCGTTGCCGCCGAGCGTGCCGCCGGCATTCACGGTCGTCAGCGATGACGTCGCGATCGAGCCGTTCACGGTCAGAAGACCGCCGTTGATCGTGGTGGCGCCGATATAGGTGTTGCTACCCGACAGCGTCTGATGCCCGCCGTCCAGCACGAGCCCTCCGGTCTTGCCAAAATTCCGCTCGATCACGCCGGCGAAATCCCCTGCCGCATGGGTGATGACCAGATTTTCGTCTCCGACGCGGAGGACGCCGCCCGCGATGCCCCGGAGCGACCGGATCGAGACGTCCGCTCCCGCGAAGCCAACGTTTACGGTGGCGCCGCTGGCCGCGATATTCAGTTCGCTGGATGCGGCGATCGCTTGTGCGCTTCGAAGTTCCAGCTCCGCGTTGGTGCCGGTGAGCGTGGTGGCGCCGGTATAGATGTTGTCGTTCGTCAACCTCAGAAAGGAATTCTGACCGAGCGTCAGGCCGCCGTTGCCGTCGATGACGCCGCTCATGTAGGTGCTGATTCGAAGGGAATCATGCTCGATCGTCAGCGTCCTGTTGCCGAGATGCACTGCCGTTCCGGTCCCACCGAACAGAAAGCCGACCGATGCGCCGTTGACGGTTCCCGCGATATCCAGCGTGGTATTGGCCTGCATGTTGAAGAACGTATTGGTCGTGTCGGCAGCGCCGGTCAGTGCGACCGTTCCGCCCCCGATTCCGAACGTGCCGCCGGCCGGCGAGGTGGTGCCGCTGAAGGTGAAGGTGCCGGTGCCGTATTTCTCGAAACCGAGCCAGTCGTTGGCGACGTTTCCCGAAAAGGTCGTCGAGGAATTGTCGGCGCCGAACGTCAGGCGCGCGGAACTGCTACCGGAATGCAGCGTGCCCGCCCCGCTCAGCGACGCGACGGTTTGCTGGGTCGTGCCGATATCGAACGTCGCGCCGGCGGCGATGTTCAGCGCGGTGGAACTGCTGAGCACGTTGTTGGCGCTGACTCCCAGCGTGCCGGCGGAAACCGTGGTCGCGCCGGTGTAGGTGTTGGCGCCGGACAGTACCAGAGTCGAGCCGGCGCCGTTCTGGACGATGCCGCCGGCGCCGGCAATGGCGTTGGCGATGGTATGGGTACCGCCCGTCGAGGTGTTCAGAATGCCGCCCGACAGCGTCACGGCCTGTCCGCCATCGACGGTATAAGAGGTCGCCGCGGTGGTGTTGAAGGTCCAGCCTGTCAGCGTCGCGGGGCCGGCGAGGGTGACGGTTTCCGATGCGCCCGCCGTATTGCCGAATGTCGCGGTGTCGGCGGCGAGATTGCCCGGAAACGCCGTATTCAAATTCCAGTTGGCAGGCGTCGTGTAGCCCGTGCCCGAACCGCCAACCCAGACGTAATCGTCCGCCTGTGCCGGCGCGGCCAGCAACAGCGCGACGGGGGTCAGCACCGTGGTGGATACCAGCAGGCGGCGACCGAGCGAGCCCAGGCGCCGGCCCACGGCGCCAACGAACGGCGGCTTTGCAATCATCATGACGTCCCCACAGCAATGCCGTTCCGGCGCACGACGGCGCGCCGGCCGGTTCGAAATTCCGCATTGGCTTCCAGGGTGCGTGTCGACGGCGATGCCGTCGTGCACGATCCCAGCCCCGGCCGGGACAATAGGTGCGATGCGGGACGGTGAAAAATTGAGTCTCTGAATGCCATCCATAACGCCCGCGAATGTTTCGCGGCACGGGCGGAGACTCCGCATTTGTTCGGTGGCGTGCCGCTTTTGTCTTGGACAGCGGCCGACAGGACAACCTATGTATCACCCGCGCGAATGATTATTTTTTTGGGGGTACGGACGGCGATGGCGACCATCAACCTGCGGAGCGTCGATCTCAATCTGCTGATCGTGTTCGACGCCGTGTTCGCCACCGGCAATATCAGCCACGCCGCCCGGCAACTGGCGCTGAGCCAGCCCGCCGTCTCCAACGCGCTGACGCGGCTGCGCGAGCATTTCGACGATCCGCTGTTCGTGCGCGCCGGCCGCGGCGTCAAGCCGACCAACCGCTCGCAGCAGATGATCGAGCCGGTGCGCGAGGCGCTGCGGCTGATCCGCCAGCAGTTCGACGGCGACCGCGCCCTCGACCTGGCTTCCTACAAGCGGCACTTCCGCATCGTGATGGTGGACCCGCTGGAGCCGATTCTGATGGCGCCGCTGCTTCGCGAGATCACCCTTCATGCGCCGCTGGTCACGATCGAGTCGCGGCCGCCGTGGAACACCAACGTCGCCGACGACATCATCGCCGGAACGCTCGATCTCGCCTGCTATACGTTCCCGGTCAGTGCGCCCGGCCTGGTGATGACGACGATCTGCCCTTGCGAATATGTCGTCATTGCCCGCAACGACCATCCTGATATCGCCAGGAAGCTCGACCTGAAAACCTTCATGTCGCTCGGCCAGATCGCGCTGATCGGAGAGTTGCGCAACCACGCCACGGTCGATCGCGACATCATCACCCGCGGCGGCAACCGGCGGATCGTCTACCTCGTCAACAAGGTGTGGTCGATGCCGGCGATGGTGGCCGACACCGATCTCGTGGCGGTGGTGCCGCGCCGCTTCGCGGAACGGATGGCGCCGATCTTCGGTCTCACCTTGCATGAGCCGCCGATGCCGATCGCGGAACAGCATTTTCACATGATCTGGCACGAGAACAACAACGACGATCCCGGCCACAAATGGCTACGCGAGATGCTGATGCGGCAATTGCGACAGGACGGGCCGGCGGCGACGCCGTCAGGGCGCTAGCCGCGCGCGCGGCGTCACCGGTTGCCCTGGCCGGCGAGTTCATCGCCGGTCGCATACAGCGCGCAGTCCGGCGCGTGTTTCGCGCATTCGGCAAGTGCGGCGGCTTCGGCCAGGCCCGGCGTTCGCAATCCGCTGCGGAAGGCGTATTGGCCCTTCGGCGACACCGCGAAGGCCTTGTGCGCGCCGCTGGCGAGGTAGGCAGTAAAAGCGGCGCGGCCTTTTTCGCTGAACTGCCGGGGCGGCGGAACTGCTGCAGTGGCAGGCGCGGCGATCAGGTCGCGGGTGCCGAGATTCATCTCGCGCAGAAAACCATCGACCATCGGCGTCCAGACCGAGACTCCCATTGCGGAAAACAGGCCGTGGCCGTCGCGGCCGAAGGCGGGCGCGTCGATGAAACGGGCGCGTCCGCCGGCCGTGGTGAAGGCGACATGCATCCGGCGCGCCAGATCAGGTCCGAAGTACTTGTCGTTGCCGGCATAGACCCACAGCGACGGAATTCGCGATGTCTTGCCCAGGCTTGCGAAAGCGCGAACCAGCGCGTCCTCGTCGCACACGTCATCGTCGGCGCGCGAGCCGCGGCCGCCGGCGAAGCTGATCACGGCGGCGAGGCCCGGCGGCGGATCGGCCGACAGCGCGATGCTGGCGAATCCGCCGGCGGAAACACCGGCCGCGATCATGCCCTGGGTGGTGACGTCGGTACGGCGGCTCATGGCATCGACGGCGGCGCGCAGGTCGGCGGCCGAAGCGTTCGCCGAGGCGAGATAGTTGCGGCGATCGCAGGGACCGTTGCTTTCGGCGTAGCCGCCGCCGGAATCGCCGTAACCGCGGCGCATCACCACGACGGCGGCAAAGCCGCGGCGGGCAAATTCGATGGCCTGCACGTAGAGGCCGTTGGGCGTCATGCCCTCGCGGGCCGCGGCCTCGCGCGGCGTACCATGGCTGAGCAGCGCCAGCGGATAGCGCCGCGTGCCCGAGGGGCGGATCAGCATCGCTTCCAGCCCGCGGGGACCGGCGGCGGCCATCGCAATCCGCAGGTCCTCGCGATGGAATGGATCCGCCGCGGTGGCGGGCGCCGCTGCGAGCAGGGCCATCAGCGCCGCCAGCGCGAGGCGCATTATTTTCCGTCGAAGCCGCGGTGCAGCCATGGCTGGAAACTCCGCAAGATCTCCTCCGTCAGCGGCGTCGGCTTGCGCGTCGCCTCGTCCAGCAGCACCGAGACCGACCGCGCCGAGGCGACGCAGATGCCTTCGGAAAACACCACCTGGTCGAACGTCACCGAGGTGCGGCCGAATTTCACCACGCCGAGCCCCATCTCGATGGTGCCGGGCCAGCGCAGTTCGGCGCGGAAATGCATGTCGAGCCGCACCATGATCCAGGTGACGCCATCGGGCATCAGGCCGTAGCTGCGGTCCTTCATCAGCGTGACGCGGCCGGTTTCGAAATAGCTCGCATACACCGCGTTGTTGACGTGCTGGTTGGGATCGAGGTCGGCGAACCGCACATTGTCCGTCAGCCGGTAGGGAAAATCCTCCAGGCGAGGCGTTGAATCGACGCGGGCAGGGGCGTTCACGGGCAATCTCCTGATATTCCCGGCCCATACAGCCCAGTTATGCAAGCCCGGCAAGGGGTTGCCGGGCAGGCCAGCCGCCCATTTATGGCTTTCCTCTGCTCCCGGCGTTGGCTAGACAGGCGCAGCCCAAAGGCACCCCGGCCGGCCGGCGACGGTTCAACTGAAAAGAAGCTGACATGAGCGAAGCAATCAAAACCGATGTGCTGATTATTGGCGCGGGCCCCTGTGGACTGTTTGCCGTGTTCGAACTGGGCCTGCTCGACATGAAGGCGCATCTCGTCGACATCCTCGACAAGATCGGCGGCCAGTGCGCCGAGCTCTATCCGGAAAAGCCGATCTACGACATTCCCGGCATTCCCCTGGTCACCGGCCAGGGCCTGACCGATGCGCTGATGGAGCAGATCAAGCCGTTCAACCCGACCTTCCATCTCAACGAGATGGTGGAGACCATCGAGAAGATCGGCGATCCCGGCTTTCGCGTCACCACCGATGCCGGCCAGGTGTTCGAATGCAAGGTGGTGGTGATTTCCGCGGGTGGCGGCTCGTTCCAGCCGAAGCGGCCGCCGGTGCCGGGCATCGAGGCCTATGAAGGCACCTCGGTTTTCTATTCGGTGCGCAAGATGGAGCAGTTCCGCGACAAGGATCTGTTGATCGTCGGCGGCGGCGATTCCGCGCTGGACTGGACCCTCAATTTGCACCCGATCGCCAAACGCGTCACGCTGTTGCACCGGCGCGACGATTTTCGCGCCGCCCCCCACAGCGTCGAACAGATGCGCGCGCTGGTGGCGGCGGGCAAGATGGAACTGAAGATCGGTCAGGTCACCGAGCTGGAAGGCAAGGACGGCCAGCTCACCGGCGCCACGGTGAAGGGCAACGACAACGCGATCACGAAAATTGCCTGCGATACCATCCTGCCGTTCTTCGGCCTCACCATGAAGCTCGGCCCGGTCGCCAACTGGGGCATCGCGCTCGAGCACAATCTGGTGCCGGTCGAAACCTCCGCGTTCGAGACCAGCGTGCCCGGCATCTTCGCCATCGGCGATATCAACACCTATCCCGGCAAGCTGAAGCTGATCCTGTGCGGCTTCCACGAGGGATCGCTGATGGCGCAGAAGGCGCACCGCTACGTCTATCCGGAAAAGCGGCTGGTGTTCCAGTACACCACCTCGTCCTCCAGCCTGCAGAAGAAGCTCGGGGTCAATTGATTCCGCTGGCAATGCCATGAAAGAGGCACGCCGGCCGGCCCTGGGGCGGGCCGGCGGCACTGGAACCGTCCGCGAAATGGCCTTAGTCTGGGGCCATTGTTTTATGGATTGGCCAGGTGGTGAAAATGCAGACTGCGATATCCAGAATTCGACGGACGTTCTTGTTCGCGGTCGGTTTCGGCTTGCTCGCCGGCATGGCGATGGCGCAGGTCGCCGAGCCGACCGCGGCGGGGCTGTGGCAGAAGATCGACGACGGCAAGCCGGTGGGCTGGTTCCTCGTGGTCGATCGCGGCGGCATCTTCGAGGGCGCGATCGCCAAGACCTTCCCGCTGCCGGGCGAAGCGCCCAACCCGGTCTGTTCGAAATGCACCGATGACCGCAAGGATGCGCCGGTGCTCGGCATTTCCTTCATCCGCGACATGAAGCGCAACGGCTTGAAATACGAGAACGGCAACGTGCTCGATCCGCGCGACGGCAAGATCTACAAGGCCAAGATGAGCGTCAGCGCCGACGGCCAGACGCTGACCATGCGCGGCTATATGGGAATCTCGCTGTTCGGCAAGGACGAGACCTGGACCCGGCTGCCGGATACGGCGATGGCCCAGCTCGATCCGGCCGTGGTCGCCAAATACCTGCCGGCGCAGGCCGCGGCGATGAAGCCGGCACCGGTCGCAAAACAGCCGGCCGCCCCGAAGAAGACCGCGCCCGCACTGGCGCCGGCGCCCGGAGCCCCGCCCGCGCGGTAGAGAAACGTCCACTTTTCCAGCGCTTCATTGTTGAACGCATCGTCCGCTCTTCTCCCCTCCCTCCACGCGCCCTTGCGGGGGGGGGGAGGGGAGAAGAGAGCTCAGCGCCCGACCTGCGCGCCCTCGACATCGAGCTCGAGTACCGAGGCTGCGGCCGGCAGGGCCGCATCCGCCATCGCGGCATGGCCTTCGGCTGAGGGGTGCACGGCGCCGCCATAGACCGCGGAGAGAACGCCCCAGGTCGCGTCGTGGATATCGGTGGGCTGGCTGGAGGCCGGCAATCCGCCGGGATAGGTCATCGCGGCGAAATAGCTGTCATTGGCGTCGCGGATCCAGCGCGCGCGCGGCAGATAGGCGCGGTACTCGCCGGCGCTGCGGCCGCAGCGCATCGGCTGGCTGGCGGCGGTGACGATGTCGGAATCGAAACTGTCGCCGTTGGCCGAAAAGCACGCCTGGTCGAATTCCGGATCGGTCGACGCGCGCGCGCAGAATCCGTGGCCGGCGAAGGTGGCCTGATGCGCGTCGACGAAGGTCATGCGGTCGGCGGCGGGATCGCGGCACAGGATGCCGCCCTGGCACAGTGCCAGCGCCTTCAGCTGCGGCAGGAATTCGTTCTGCACGTAATTGGAGACGTTGGACAGCCGCTGCGGCGCCGCGTTGAACGAGGGATGAATGTCGAAACCGGCGGGGCCGCCGGGGCAGGGCCCGCCATTCTCCGCCAGCGTCGGATTGGCATAGGACACATAGACGACGCGGGACATGTCGCCGACCAGCGGCTTCAGCGCCTCGCGCAATTTGGCAAACCCGCGCGGCAGGTCGTTCGCCATCGCGTAGCGGGAATCCTCCACCGAGCCGATCACGCCGGAGCGCCGGAACAGCGCGCGCTCGGTCGGGCTGTCCACGATCACGTCGGCGACCAGCCCGGAAAAATTGATGTCGTTGGCGCCGACCGACAGCAGCACCAGGTCGAGCCGGCGGTCCGGCTGGCGGCGCTTGGCGGCGGTGACGGCCTCGCGCAATTCGTTGAGCTGGGCCGAGACCTTGCCGGAGCATCTGGCGCCCGATTTGGTCGGCGGGCATTCGCGCGCCTGCTGCGAGCCGAACAGCCCCTCGGCGATGGTGGCGCCGGTGCAGGCCAGCGGCAGGTAGGTCACCGCGATGTGGGGATATTGCACGGCGAGCGCCAGCGCGGTTCGGGTCTGGTAGCTGTACAGCGAGCGATGGCAGGCTGAATTCAGCCACAGCGCGCTCTGGCGCTGCCACACCTGCAGACTGTCGGGCGCTTCGCAGGCCCGGCCGCCCTTATAGCCGGCGCGGCTCGGGCGGTAATATTGCGTGTAGGCCATCCCGAGATAGGAGCGGAAGCAAAATCCCTCATCCGCCAGCGCGATCGGCCGGTCCGGATTGCCTTCGCCCGACGCGATGCTGTCGCCGAGCCCGGCGATGAAGATATCGCGCACCGCGATCTCGGTCGTGACCCGCGCCGGCGCATCGGCGGACGAGACGTCCACGGTGGCGACCGTCGGCCGGCCGTAGCGCGCCCGGAAATTGACCGGCTCGGCGCAATCGAAAGTCGATTGCCGGGGGCCGTCGCCGTCGTCCAGCGTCCAGGCGCAGGTGGCGCCGACCGGAACCTGGCCGGTCAGCCGCACCGTGACCGGATGCTCTGAAGGCGTCAGGTAGCTTTCCTTGCTGCCGTCGCGGCTGCAGGGCTCGCTGACGCGGCCCAGCAGATCGATGCAGAGCCGGTTCACCGTGTTGCGGGCCCAGCCGCGGCCGTCGCTCTGCAGCGCCAGCGCCTGCTCGGTGGCCAGAACGCTGCGGCCGCGGTCGCCGTCGGCATGCAGCAGGAAGTCGCGCTCCTCCCTGAACAGCCGGAAGCGGTTGCGCACCTCCCACGAAATCTGCATCGCGGAATCGCCCTGGGCTTGCACGGCCGCCGGCGGGACCAGCGGGACCTGCGCCGTCGCCGGCGACGCGGTGAGCGCTGCCGCGAGCAGCGCTGCGGGCATCATGAGGCGGAACTGAATTCGAACCATGGCGCGTTTGACGCTACTGGTAGGGCGGAAATAAGAGAACCGCTTTTCTTCCCCCCTCCCTCCGCTGTGTCCGCCGAAGCCACTTGGCGAAGGCGGGCGCAGCGGTGGGGAGGGGTCGGGGGTGGGGGGCGCCTCGGCAAGCTCGCTGACCGCGCTCCCAGCCGATAGACCCCCCACCCCCGACCCCTCCCCACCGCGCGCGAGGGCGCGCGGGAGGAGGGGAGAAGAAAGCCGCTACCCCCGCGCCTG
>NZ_JAURXB010000135.1 GCF_030654605.1 Bradyrhizobium sp. | reverse complement strand
CAATCCCAACCTCAAGATCATCTTCGTCTCGGGTTATGCGGAAGAGGCGTTCGACAAGAGCCTGCCGGAAAACGAGCAGTTTGCCTTCCTCGCAAAGCCGTTCGCGCTCAGCGCGCTGGTCGCCAAGGTCAAGGAGACCATGGCGCCGTCGTGAGGGCCGTCGCGTGTCCGGGCAGTCAGGAGGAAATCACGCCCGCCTCCGGATCACGCCCTCCAGCTTCGTTGCCGCAGCCACGGTATTCGAAATCGTGCCGTACTTGCGGACATTCGTATGCAGGAGCTCGAGGCGCTGATCGGTTTCGTCGGTATCGACGATGAGTTCGTAATCGACCGAAACCATCTTCGGCGGGCTGTCCTGCCGGATACCGTGCAGCTTCACCTCGACACCCCGCAGATCGAACTTGATCATCGGGGTTACCCGTTCAATCCCCTTGATCATGCAGGCGGCGATAGCGGCGAGGAACAGCTCCGCCGGATTGAAGGCGTCCGGCCGGCCGCCGATGTCGGTGTCGAGGATAATCTCGGCTTCCCTGGCAGAGGCGACGCTGCCATGCGAATCGATCCGCCTGGCGCCGACCCGGTATTCCAGCATCGGCTTCATCTCAGGCCGCGAGCCAGCGCGTGAGGTCGTCCGGTCTGGGCAGGCCGCCCGCATGCACCACCTTGCCGTTGATGACGATCCCCGGCGTGGATGCGATGCCGTAGCCGGCGATGGCCGCATAATCGGTTACCTTTTCAATGCTGACGGGAATGCCGAGCTTGTCGGCTTCGGCCTGAACCATTTCGACCGTCGCGGCGCAGCGTTTGCAGCCGGGACCGAGAACCTTGACTTGCTTCATGGATATTCTCCGTCAGTTCATGAGAACAGGGCGTTGAAGATGAATCCCACCGCCAGAATGCCGGTCCCGACGACGCCAACGAATACGGCGATGAGGCGGATCGTGAGGACCTTGCGAAGGATAATGATCTCCGGCAGCGACAGCGCGATCACCGACATCATGAACGCCAGCACGGTTCCGAGCGCCGCGCCCTTGGTGATGAGCGCCTCGACCACGGGGATGATGCCGGCGGCGTTCGAGTACATGGGAATGCCGATCAGCACCGCGGCGGGTACCGACCACCAGGCGTCGCGGCCCATGATCGAGGCCAGCAGGTCCGAAGGCACATAGCCGTGGATGAATGCGCCGACCGCAATACCCGCGATGATCCATGGCCAGACCTTGCCGACGATTTCCTTCACGGCGTCGATGCCGGCCTTGATGCGGTCGACGACCGAAAGTTCTTCCGGAGGAAGCTCGGCCGCGTCCGATCGAATGTTGCGAACCCATTCCTCCAGCCAGTGCTCGAGATGCAGCCGGCCGATGACCCAGCCGGAGACGATGGCGATGGCGAGGCCGAAGGCGAGATAGGTCAGCGCCACTTTCCAGCCGACCAGCGCGAACAGAAGTCCGAGCGCCACCTCGTTGACCATTGGCGCGGAAATCAGAAACGAGAACGTCACTCCAAGCGGCACGCCCGCGCTGACGAAACCGATGAACAATGGCACGGCGGAGCAGGAGCAAAACGGGGTGACGATGCCGAGCGACGCAGCCAGCACGTTGCCGACGCCTTCGCGCTTTCCCGCCAGCAGTGCCCTGGTCTTCTCCGGTGAGAAGAAGCTGCGCACGATGCCCATGCCGAACACGACCAAAGTGAGCAACATCAGAACCTTCGGCGTGTCGTAGGCAAAGAACTGGACGGCCTCGCCGAGATGGCTCTTGGGATCAATTCCCGTCGAAGCGACGACCCAGTCCGAGAACGGAACGAGCTGGCTGTAGACGACGCCCCAGATAATCAACGCAGCGACCGTCCATCCGATCCACTTGGCGGTCGAAGGGCCGGCGCCCGGCGCGCGTTCGGTGAGCGAACCGAGGCTCATGCGGCATGCCTTTCACGATTTGCCGGCAGCGCCAGCGCGGCGTCGATCAGCGCGACGACCGCTTGAGGAAGGTTCGGAGCACGGCGATAGCGTACCCATTGCGCGTCGCGCCGGTCGACCACGAGACCGGCCGTCTTGAGGGCCGCCATGTGGCGCGACATGCGGGACTGGCTGGCACCGAGATCCCGCATCAATTCGCAAACACAATGCTCCCGCCCATCCCACACCATTCGGAGGGCTTCGAGACGAACTGGCTCTGCGATGGCAGAAAGAATCGTGTTGGAATTCATGAGCTTACCAATTAATGCGCCTATGCGCATAAGCCTTTTAGCGGCAAGGGAATGAGGTGGGTTGATGCACGTCAATTCGCCGGCGCGGCTGCCGGGAACGCAACCCGGTCGCGCAGCAGCGTGCTTCCGCCATCAGAGACCGCGACCGGATGAGAACAAAGCTCTAGATGACGAAAACCGGCGCGAACCCGCCGCCCGGCGTCCGGAAATTCGTCGTCTGTCCCTGATACAGACGCGCCGCCGTGAGCAGCACTTCACCATTGTAGACGTATAGCCTGACGTCGGTCTTTCGGGACTCCGGAGAGCCGTCCAGCTTGACCATGCGCTCACTCGGCGCGGCAAAATCCTGGGCGACATATCCACCACGAATGATCTCCGCCCACACGCCCGTGGTGACTTTGTCCCCGCGATAGACGGCCTTGCTCCCGTAACCGCCCGCCGGCTTGAAGAACAACGACTTTCTGGCCCGCCACAGTTCCTGCGCATTGTCGGCAGTAACGAGAACCGTATGCGGTACGCCCACCAGGTCAGCGAGCATCGACGCCGACGCTCCCCAGCCGTGAAGCGCCGCGTGATCGGACAGCAGCGCCAGGTTGCGCTTGTCCGCGTGCAGCGCATGCACGCGCGGATTGGGTGTCACGACGACGGCGCCGGCGAGATAAGCCGCGCGGAGATCCCGGTGTTCGGGATCGGCAAAGGAAAAATCGACCAATCGATTGTAGACCAGATCGATCGGTTGACCCTCCGCGAGCAGTTGACCCCGCGCGTACCGGAGCTGATCGCCAGCCACAATCACGGCATCGATGCCATTCTTCTGGAAGAAGCGCTGAGCCAGCAGAAACTCCGGATAGAGATACTGTTCTGCCGGCCGGTCATCGACGATGGCGATCCGCCGCGGGATGCCCTGCCTCCCTTGGAGCTCCCATTCGTGCTGGAACATCCGCATGACAGCCGGCCCGAAATCGTCGGCCTCCGGTCGGCCCAGAGCGACCTCTACTTCCCTGCAGCAGGCTCGCTGGGCCTTGGCCAGCAGGGCGTTCAAAAAGGCGCCGCCTGCGTTGGTATTTACTTCGATCAGCCTGGGGCCTTCAGCGGCAAGGTGAAAGTCGTAACCCATGAATGCGCCAACCGGCCCAAAATCCTGTCGAGCGATCTCGGGAGCCCAGGACAACGCCGCATCGCGATACCCTGGCAATCGAGTGGCAGCCTCGACCGCATGCACGGTCCGAAGCATCTCCCCCACGCTGGCTTCCGACAGGAATACCGGCACGTTCGAGAACAGATGGGTCTTCGGCCCGATGAAGGTCCGGCAGAACTCGGGGTCGCCGACCTCCCGCTCGAGGGCTTGGCACAAGGCGCCCCGGTCCAGCGTAATGCAGAAGCACTCGCGGTTCAGAAACTCGGAGAAAGATCGAGTCTCGGACCTGACAGTCACAGGCGCCGGAGCGTCCATACGTTCAACCTCACCTTGCTCGCATGGCGGATAAAATAGACTCTATTCCACACACCGTCAACGATATTTCTAGAAATATAGAAATATCAAATAGCGCCACCGAGGCCAAACCGGCGATTATTTGCGGCTACGGCTTTGGGCCGGCAAATTGATCGTAGGCGCGTAACGCATCGGCTCCGTACACGGCCGCCGGCCCGCCTCCCATATAGACGGCGAGAGCTGCCGTCTCGGCGACCTCCTCCCGGCTCGCTCCGTGCTGATGAGCCATCTTCGTGTGATAGGCGACGCAACCGTCGCAGTGGACGGCGATGCCGATCGCGAGCGCCATCAGTTCTTTCGTTTTCGTGTCGATCGCTTTCGAGGCGGTCGCCGCGGTCGAAAGCGCGCCAAAGGCTTTCATCGTTTCGGGCGCAGCTTTTTGCAACAGTCCTACGCCGGCGATCACATCACGGGCGATCTCGGTAAAGTCTGTGGTCATGTCCAGTCCCTCGCTGCCTTCACAAAGATCAAGTCACGGCTTCCAGCGCCAGCGCGCACGAACTGCGGCGGTCCCACAGCGCTCGTCGATCGCTCCGGCTGCGACGACCAGTGGCCATGGCCGGCGCCTCGGAGAGTCTCCCTGGAGAGGGCGGATTCGAGTTGGTAGCAAAGCGCCCGGGATCAGCGGTTGCGATGGATCAAGCTAGAGAGGCCGACCTTCAGCGCTTCGTCGTCCCGCCCAACCTGCCGCTTTTCCGCTGAATTCGGGCAAAACCTGCCTAATTGACGCATCCCCGCGACCGAGGGCCGCAGCCATGCGTCCCTATGGCGGCTTCACTTTTGGGCAGCGCTGCCCATCTTAGCGGCTGCTTCCCCCTGCTGGGGATTTTGAGGAAAAAGACATGAAATTCACGCAGCGTACGCGCGGCATCGTCCAGGCCGTTGCCGTCGTCCTATCGTTGGCCGTTCCGGTGATGTTCGCGATCTCCGCGGCCGACGCCCGGCCGGGCGGTGGCGGCAGCTCGGGTTCCCGAGGTTCCAAGACCTTTTCCGCACCGCCGCCCACGGCCACCGCGCCGAACGCGGCGCAGCCGATGAACCGCACCATGACCCAGCCCGGCAGTCCCGGAATGGCCGGACCCGCAGCCGCCGGCGCGGCCGCCAAGGGCGGCTTCTTCAACAAGCCCGGCATGGGCATGCTCGGCGGCCTCGCCGCGGGCTTCCTCGGCGCCGGCCTGCTCGGCATGCTGTTCGGCGGCGGGATGTTCTCCGGCCTCGGCGGCTTGTCGTCGATCATCGGCCTCGTCCTGCAGATCGGCCTGATCATCATCGTGGTCAAGCTGGCGATGTCGTGGTGGCAGCGCCGTAACGCTCCTGCCGCGGCCTCGGCGTATGCCGGCCCGGCGCCCGGAGCCGCAGTCGGCCCCGGCGGACCGCTGAACTCGCTGCGAACCGGAACCGGCTTCGGCCTGGGTTCGGGCAGCGCGCCGCTTGAGATCCAGCCGGCCGACTACGAGGCCTTCGAGCGGTTGCTCGGCGATATCCAGACCGCATGGTCGAACGAGGACGTCGCCAAGCTGCACACGCTGGCGACCCCCGAAATGGTGATGTACTTCACCAAGGACCTCGAGGAGAACAAGGCCAAGAACGACATCAACAAGGTGTCCGACGTCAAGCTGCTGCAGGGCGACCTCGCGGAAGCCTGGCGCGAGGGCGAAACCGATTACGCCAGCGTGGCGATGCGGTTCTCGCTGGTCGACAAGACGCTGGAGCGCGGCACCAACCGTCTGGTTGCGGGCAGCGAGCAGCCGATCGAGGCGACCGAGGTTTGGACCTTCGTGCGGCCGCGCGGCAGCGACTGGGAGCTCTCGGCGATCCAGCAGACCTGATCGTCTGCCAACGGCTGATATCCAGGGCGCCGCGGTTGATTCCGCGGCGCCTTTTCTTTTGCGGCGTCGGTCGCTCTTTTCAATGTCGCGGAACCGGAATAACCATTGCCGCGTCGTGTTGATGTCAGACCAAGCCGGCGCTCAACCAGCCGGCGGATCAGATAACCATCGGAGGATCCCATGCCCGCTCTCGCCCGGATGATCTCGCGGCTGTGTTTCGGCCTGGCCGCCGCCTCGTTCGCCACGCTGGCGGCGCAGCCCGCTTTGGCGCAGGCGGCCGGCACCAGTTTCTTCGTCACGTCAGTGGGTATCGGCAATGGCGGCAACCTCGGCGGCCTCGCTGGCGCCGACAACTATTGCCAGCAGCTGGCACAGGCGGCGGGCGCCGGCGCCAATGCTTCAGGGGTCAAGGTTTGGCGCGCCTACCTTTCCACCCAGCCAGCTGACGGAAAGCCGGCCGAAAATGCCCGCGACCGCATTGGCAAGGGTCCCTGGCAGAATTCCAAGGGCGTCGTGATCGCCAGGGATGTCGCCGACCTGCACAGCGCCGCCAATAATCTCACCAAGGCGACCGCGCTGAGCGAGAAGGGCGACGTCATCAATGGCCGCGGCGACACGCCGAACCGGCACGACGTGCT
>NZ_JAURXB010000172.1 GCF_030654605.1 Bradyrhizobium sp. | reverse complement strand
ACTGTGGTCTGCCGCCTGGTTCGCAAATCAGCACCTGGCGCAATGGGGCGCGCTGCGCGACGAAGCGGCGCTGCTGCTCCTGATCGTCACCGGCGCGGTGGTCTATGCCGGCTCGATCCTGCTGCTGTTTGGCCGCCGATGGCTGATTTCGCTGGTTCGGTCGTCCTGAATCTTGTCGATGTTTCAATGGTATATGGCGAACCTCCCGCCGGACTGGCGCCTTTTTGCAACATATGCGAGCAAAATGTCGGAGCGATGCAACTGAGTATCCCCTCGGCCGGGAATCTCCGTTAGGTTCAACGTCAGGTTTTGATTGGATCCTATGGAGAGGGGCTCCCATGCGCGCTTCAACATTCAAGGCAATCGCGACCGCGGCGTTCGCCGCGATGGCTGCAAGTTCGGTAGCGTCCGCGGCGGATATCGCTCCCCGCTACACCAAGGCGCCGCCGCCGGTCGTCGAGGTCTGGACCTGGGATAAATTCTATGTCGGCGGCAACGTTGGCTATAGCTGGGGCCGTTCGGACACCTCAGGTACATTCTACAACAACCTGACCGGAGTTCAGCTCAGCCCCACCGAGAGCGGGATCATCAATCTCGACGGATTTGTGATCGGCGGCCAGGTCGGCAAGAACTGGCAGTACGGAAACTGGGTCGTGGGCGTCGAACTCGACGGCCAATGGACCGACCAGAAGGGCGGTCGCGGCTTCACCTGCGTGACGCCGGCAGCTCCTCCCGGCGGCATCTGCAATTTCATTACGGCTGGACCCGGTGCCGGCGTCTCGCCGACGACGACTTTCAACCAGCACATCGAATGGTTCGTGACCCTGCGTCCGCGGGTCGGCATGCTCGTCACGCCGTCTGCGCTGCTCTACGTTACCGGTGGCCTCGCGGTTGCCGGAATCAACACCGACGGCGTGATCAGTGGCTTTACTCCGGCACAGGTGCCAACCTCCGTGGCCTGGAGCAACGACGCCACCAAATGGGGTTGGGTGGTCGGAGCCGGCGTCGAAGCACGACTGGGCGGCAACTGGACCGGCAAGCTCGAAGGCCTCTACATGGATTACGGCAGCGTCTCGGGCAGCCCCGTTCTGCTCACCAGCAATCCGCCGCTGCGGTTCGACTACACTTCGAAGGTGACCGACGTCGTGCTGCGGGCCGGCGTGAACTATCACTTCGGCGGCCCGGTGGTCGCGAAGTACTGATCCCGGCGTCAGTTTTCTCCCGACAAATCAAAGCCCCGGCGTCGCCCGGGGCTTTTTTGCTGGGGGCATCCCCGGGGCTGCGATCGCCCCCCATCGAGTCTGGACCTCGGTCGGGAGTCCGCCGGATCGCCAGTGGCGCCTTTTTGCAACATCCGCGAGCAAAATGCCGGCGCGGTGTAACTCGGCATCCCCCTGGCCGGGAATCCCCGTTAGGATCAGGTCAGGTTTTTGATTTGATCTTACGAAGAGGGCTTCCCATGTGCGCTTCAACATTGAAGACAATCGCGGCCGCGGCGTTCGCCGCGATGGCTGCCAGTTCGGTCGCGAACGCGGCGGATATGGCACCGCGCTACACCAAGGCGCCGCCGCCGATCGTCGAGATCTGGACTTGGGATAAATTCTACGTCGGCGGCAACGTCGGCTACAGCTGGGGCCGGTCGGACACGTCAGGTACGTTCTACAACAACACGACCGGGGTTCAGATCAGCCCCACCCAGAGCGGAAACATCAATCTCGACGGATTTGTGATCGGCGGTCAGGTCGGCAAGAACTGGCAGTTTGGAAACTGGGTCGCCGGCATCGAGCTCGATGGTCAATGGACCGACGAGAAGGGCGGTCGCGGCTTCACCTGCGCCACCGCGCCCGGCGCTTGCAACGGCCTCACTTTTGGACCCGGTTTGAATGTCGCCCCAACGACGTCCTTCAACCAGCACATCGAATGGTTCGTAACCCTGCGTCCGCGGGTTGGCATGCTCGTCACGCCGTCGGCGCTGCTCTACGTCACGGGCGGCCTCGCGGTTGCCGGAATTAAGACCGACGGCGTGCTCAGTGGCTTTACTGCCGCAAGTGCGCCCACCTCCGTGGCCTGGAGCAACGATCAGACCAGGTTCGGCTGGGTGGTCGGGGCCGGCGTCGAAGCACGACTGGGCGGCAACTGGACCGGCAAGCTCGAAGGCCTCTACATGGATTACGGCAGCTTCTCGGGCAGCCCGGTTCTGCTCACCAGCGCTCCGCCGCTGCGCTTCGACTACACCTCGAAGGTTACCGACGTCGTGCTGCGGGCCGGACTGAACTACCATTTCGGCGGCCCGGTGGTCGCGAAGTATTGATCTCGGCGAAAGCTGCTCCCGACAATCAAAAGCCCCGGCATCGTCCGGGGCTTTTTTGTTGGTGATTGCAGTGCAACCGGACGTTTCCCTTGCGGTCAAAGCCGCCAATTTCCCGCCGAAAGCGGTTTGCGCTGGCAGGCGAACCGCTGCAGTATGGAACGGTTATAATCTTTAAACCGGAGATCAGATGGCTGCTCCCATCAAGTTCGGCGTCGGTCAAAGCGTCCTTCGCAAGGAAGACGACGCGCTCATTCGCGGCAAGGGCCGCTACACCGACGACCACGCGCCGCAGGCCTCGATGCATGCGCTGGTGCTGCGCTCGCCCCACGCCCACGCCAAATTCACCATCAACACCACCCGTGCCAGGAGCCTGCCGGGTGTCGGTGCGATCCTGACGGCTGACGACGTCAAGGATCTCGGCGGCCTGCCCTGCCTGTTCAATCTGGAAGTCGATCCGTTCACCGGCCCGCCCTATGCCATTCTCGCCCACGGCGTGGTGCGCCATGTCGGCGATGCCGTTGCCTTCGTGGTTGCGGGCACCGTCGATCAGGCCCGCGACGCCATCGAGGCCATCGAGGTCAACTGGACGCCGTTGCCGGCCGTGATCGGCCTTGCCAATGCGGTCAAGAAGGGCGCGCCACAGGTCTGGGCGGAGCATGCGGGCAATGTGCTGTTCGACGTGCCGGTCGGCGACAAGAAGGCGACCGAGGCCGCCTTCGCCAAGGCCCATGCTGTGGCCGAAGTATCGATCGTCAATCCCAGGGTCATTACCAATTTCATGGAGACGCGGGCGGCGGTCTGTGAATACGACGCCAAGCGCGATCATCTGACGCTGACGGTCGGCAGCCAGGGCAGCCATCGGCTGCGCGAGATCATTGCCGGAATGATCCTGAAAATCCCGCTCGAAAAGATGCGGGTGATCTGCCCGGATGTCGGCGGCGGATTCGGCACCAAGCTGTTTCCCTATCGCGAATACGCGCTGATCGCGGTCGCCGCGCGCCGGCTGCGCCGCACGGTCAAATGGACCGCCGACCGCGCCGATCATTTCATGGGCGACGCGCAGGGCCGCGACAACGTCACGACGGCGCGGATGGCGCTGGCCGAGGACGGCAAGTTCCTGGGCATGGATGTCGATCTGATGGGCGACATGGGCGCGTATCTGTCGACCTTCGCGCCCTACATTCCGCATGGCGGCGCCGGCATGCTGCCCGGCCTTTACGACATCCAGGCCTTCCACTGCCGGGTCCGCACCGTCTTCACCAACACCGTGCCGGTCGACGCCTATCGTGGCGCCGGACGTCCCGAGGCGGCTTACGTGATCGAGCGGCTGGTCGATGCATGCGCGCGAAAACTCGGCATGGCGCCGGATGCGATCCGGCGCAAGAATTTCATCGCGCCGCGGGCGATGCCGTACAAGACCGCGACCGGCAAGGTGTATGACTCCGGCGACTTCACCGCGCATATGAAGCGGGCGATGGAAATCGGCAACTGGAAGGAGTTTCCCAGGCGCGCCAAGGCCGCGAAGAAACACGGGCTGGTGCGCGGCATCGGGCTCGGCACCTATGTCGAGGTGTGCGGCACCATGGGCGAGGAGACCGCCAATGTGGCGCTCGATCCCAATGGCGACGTCACCATCCTGATCGGCACGCAGTCGAGCGGGCAGGGCCACCAGACCGCCTATGCGCAGATCGTCGCCGAGCAGTTCGGTCTGGCGCCGGAACGTGTCCACATCTTCCAGGGCGACACCGACCGCATCGCCACCGGCCTCGGCACCGGCGGCTCGGCTTCGATCCCGACCGGCGGGGTCTGCGTCGAGCGCGCCACCCGCACGCTGGGGACGAATTTGCGCGAGATCGCCGCCGAGGCGCTGGAAACCAGCGTCGGCGACCTCGAGATCAGCAATGGCATCGTGCGGATTGCCGGCACGGACCGCTCTATCAGCTTCGCCGATCTGGCGAAGCGGCCGGGCGTCGATCCGTCCAAGCTGAAGGCCGCCGCGACCTTTACCAGCGCCGACGGCACCTACCCCAACGGCACCCACCTCGCCGAGGTGGAGATCGATCCCGCCACCGGCATCATCAAAATCATCCAGTATGTCATCGTCGACGATTTCGGGGTGACGCTGAATCCGCTGCTGCTGGCCGGCCAGGTTCATGGCGGCGCGATGCAAGGGATCGGCCAGGCCCTGATGGAGCAGGCGGTCTACGACCCCAGGGACGGCCAGCTCGTCACCGGCACGTTCATGGATTATGCGCTGCCGCGCGCGGCCGATGGTCCGTCATTCGTGTTCGAAACCCACAACGTGCCCTGCAAGACCAATCCGCTGGGCGTCAAGGGCGCAGGCGAGGCCGGCGCGATCGGCTCCTGTCCGGCGGTCGTCAATGCGATCATCGAGGGGCTATGGCGCGAATACAAGATCGACCACATCGATATGCCGGCGACCCCGGAGCGGGTCTGGGTCGCGATCCGCGAGCACCAGCGCCAGCATAGCCTCTGATATTTGTTTGCGCGCCCGGAATGAAAATCCGGGCGCGGGGTTGGACCATAGTCAGCGCCATTCGCGGACCGCGAATGGGCGGGATCTAAAGCAAGGGGATGCGACCGATGATGATGCGAACTGTCGTGGTGGTGGCAACGTTGGTGCTCGGCGCTGGCGCTGGAATGGCGCAGGATGCCGTCAAGGCCGCCCAGGATGCCATGAAGGCCAATGGCAAGAACATCGGCGGCGTGTTGAGCCCGATGTTCAAGGGCGAAAAGCCCTACGATCAGGCCGCGGTCGATGCCGCGCTCGCCCAACTCAACGATACCGCCAAGAAGCTGCCGGCCATGTTCCCCGCCAGCGTCAAGGACGCCAAATTGGAGGGCGATTTCAGCCCGACGCCGAAGATCTGGAGCGACAAGGCTGGCTACGACGCTGCGGTCGCGAGCTTCGCCAAGGTGATCACCGAAGCCAAGGCCAAGATCAAGGACCTCGATTCGCTGAAAGCGAATTTCCCCGCCATCGGCAAGGAATGCGGCGGCTGCCACGAGACCTACCGCCTCAAGAAGGGCTGATCCGGTCGTAGCCCGGATGGAGCGAGCGGATCGGCGCAACGCGCCGCCCCGGCGAGCGAAATCCGGGAAACCGTCAGCCACTGATGCGGGCTACGAAAAAGGGCGGACGCCTGAAGCGTCTGCCCTTTTTGTTGTTCGCGTTGACGCGACATGGTGGTGTCAGTTTCAAAACAGCGGGATGGCGGATTTATTCCCGCGGTCCGGTTTGAACGGCCTCAATTTTCAGGCAGCGCAGGGCCGCAATAACGGCCATACTGGCCGCCTGGTTCAGGCTCCTTGATGACGGATCGGTGAATGCTGCGGCGAATTTTCCAAAGTCTTTTTTTTCGAGGTCTCGTCGTTGCGGGCGTCATCGGCTGCGCCATTTTCTGGTGG
>NZ_JAURXB010000129.1 GCF_030654605.1 Bradyrhizobium sp. | reverse complement strand
GCGCACTGCTCGGGCAGTGGCGAACCCAGCAGATGGTGGCGGCGGAGTAGCTATCAACGTCATTGCGAGGAGCGCTTGCGACGAAGCAATCCATTTCGCAGCGGTACCGGCTGATAGATGGATTGCTTCGTCGCAAGCGCTTCTCGCAACGACGCGGTGGGAGTTTGCATCAACTTTCAACAGCAGATGTACGTCCGCATTCTCGCGGCGCCATGCGTCCGGGCTTTGCGTCGCAAGTTTTGCCTGGCGAAAACTTTCTTGCCTCCGATAAGGAGAAGCCTCGCTCACGCGATATGTCACTCCTGAAGCGGTCCGCGCGGCCGAGATGCCCCCGAAGGCGGCTATCGAATGACGCCGGCGACATGATCGTCCGGATCGGCCGTGTAATAATCGATGGTCAGCACGCCCAGCACGACCAGCACGCTCGCGGCGACACCGGATAGGATGCCCAGGCATCCCACCGCCAATACTGCCAGCAGGAGAATGCAGAATACATCGGCGGCAATCTTGCCGCCCCGCTCGATGCCGTCCATTCTTCGCTGGAAATAGGCCATGGCGTCCTCCGCTGTTGTCGCGTCCAGATGTAGCCGATGATGGCTTCGAGTCGGTTCGTTTACGCAACGGCTACGACGCCGAGGGTGTGCCTTGCCGCCACTGGCCGCCGGAAATCTTGGCGGCGGCGATCACGGCCTGGGTACGGCTCTCGACGCCGAGTTTTTGCAGGATCGCCGATACGTGCGCCTTGATGGTCGCTTCCGACACGCCGAGTTCGTAGGCGATCTGCTTGTTGAGCAGACCTTCCGACAGCATCATCAGCACCCGCACCTGCTGCGGGGTCAGCGTCACCAGCCGGTCGCGCAGCCGGGTCATATCCGGGTCGGCGGTGGAGGTGAGATCGGTGTCCGGCGGGATCCAGACGTCGCCTTCCATGATCTTCACAATGGCGTCGCGCAGCGTCTCGACCCCGAAGCGCTTGGGAATGAAGCCGGAGGCGCCGAAATCCAGCGAACGGCGGATGGTGCCGCCATCGTCGCTGGCCGAGACGATCACCACGGGGATCGCCGGGTATTGCGCGCGCAGGTAAATCAGGCCGGAGAAACCGCTGATACCCGGCATGGTCAGATCGAGCAGCACCAGATCGACATCGGAATCCCGCTCCAGCAGCTTGGTCAATTCGTCAAAGGACCCCGCTTCGCCGATCTTCGCCGAAGGCACGACGCTGGCGACCGCCTGTCGCAAGGCATCGCGGAACAGCGGATGGTCATCGGCGATGACGAGATGGGTGTTGACAGCGGCGGTCATTGATTTCTTGTGAGACGGTTGCAAACCCTTGACCGCTTCGAGGAGGCCCGCCAAGCGAGTTTTCGGGTTGATTGTCCCCTGCCGGGCCGCCGCATGCAAGCGCGCAATATTCCCCCGCGGCAAAGCGGTTAACTCGCCCATTGTGCATCGCAACATTCGCGATCCCGAATCATTGCCTGAACAGGAGATCGCGGGTCAGGGCATCGATCGCGGTGACCGCGCGAAGCGCCGCCTGCAAACGATCGCGGTCGCGGGCCGTCAATCGCTTCACCGCAACGGTGTTGGAGGGCGGGATCCCGTGGGCGATATCATCGACCTGCTGCGACAGGATGAG
>NZ_JAURXB010000125.1 GCF_030654605.1 Bradyrhizobium sp. | reverse complement strand
GCGTGTCCCAGTCGTCGGACGACAACGGCCAGCCGTGGCTGAACACGATGGGCTGACCGCTGCCCCAGTCCTTGTAGAAGATTTCGGTGCCGTCTTTGGTGGTGATGGTCGGCATGGTGGACTCCTTCTTGCTCTTGTTGGCTCGTCATCCTGGATCATCATTCCGGGACACGCGCCTTCGCGTGGACCCGGAATCTCGACCGATTGAGTGAGATTCCGGGTTCGCGCTACGCGCGCCCCGGAATGACGTTGCTAGACCTTCCCCGCCAGCTTCCTGATCGCGGCCTTGATCGATGACGACGCGTCGTCGTAGCCGTCCCACGCCTTTGTCTTCGCCAGCAGCGCCGGCACGGTGCGCACGGTGTAGCGTTTCGGATCGAGATCGCCGCGCACCTGCGGCCAGGTCAGCGGCATCGAGACGGTGGCGCCCTCGCGCGCGCGGGGCGACAGCACCGCTACTGCGGTCGCCATCCGGTCGTTGCGGTGATAATCGAGGAAGATCTTTCCCTTGCGCAGCTTCTTCGACATGTTGACCAGATAGCGCTCGGGCGCTTCATTGGCCATCCACTGGCAAACGCCCTGCGCGAACGCTTTGGCTTCTTTCCACGTCACCCTGTCCCTGGCGCCATGGGCCAGCGGCGTCACCACATGCAGACCCTTGCCACCTGTGGTCTTGCAGAAACTCGCCATGCCGAGATCGGCGAGGCGTTGCCGCATTTCCCTGGCGGTCTCGATCACCTCGGCGAATTCGACTTCCGGCGCGGGATCGAGATCGAACACCAGCCGGCCCGGCACGTCAGGCGCATCCGGCGCGCAATTCCACGGATGCAGTTCGAGGCCGCCGATCTGCGCCACAGCAGCCAGTCCTTCGACCCGATCGATCTGCAGGTAGGGTTTCCGGTCGCCGGAGACCTTTACCAGTTCCAGCAGGTTCGACGTCCCCGGCATCGCATGGCGCTGGAAGAAGGTCTCGCCGCCAATGCCGTCGGGGGCGCGGACCACGGAGCACGGCCGCCCCTTCAGATGGCCGATCATCCAGCCACCGACCGCCTCGAAATAGCGGGCGAGATCGAGCTTGGTGACGCCCTCGCCGTCGCCGGCGTCGGGCCACAGCTCCTTGTCTGGCTTGGAGATCACGACGCCCATCACCTCGGCGGATTTTCCCGTCCTTGATCCCGGCCGCGCCGGCTTGCCGGATTTGGCCGCAGGCCTGGCGTTGGATTTGGCTGAGGGCATGGCGATCCTGGTCATGGCCGGCTTTTCCGCCTCCACTTCATCGGCCGGCTTGTCCTGGCGCAGCCCCTTGAACGCCGCCTGCCGGATATTGCCGTCGCCGGTGAAGCCGGCGAATTCGATCTCGGCGACGAGTTCAGGCTTCAGCCAGTGCACGTCGCGGGTCTTTTTCGGGGCATTCTTGCCGCCGAACGGACTCGTGTCCGAGGCCGCCGCCTTCAGCGCCGGCATGATCCGCCGTACCGTATCCTGACCGAATCCGGTGCCGACCATGCCGACAAAGGCGAGGTGACCGCCGCGATGGACGCCGGCCATCAGCGAGCGGAATTTGCCGTTGGTGGTTTTCCACCCTCCCAACACCACCTCATGCCCGGCACGGCATTTGGCCTTGGTCCAGCTCTCGGATCGGCCGGAACGATAGGGTGCGTTGAGCTTCTTGGAGACGATGCCTTCCAGCGACAGCTTGCAGGCCGATTGCAGGATGGCATCGCCGCCGCTCTCGAAATGTTCGACATAACGGATCAGGCTGCTTTTGCCCTTGCGGGCCTCCAGCAGATTCTTCAGTCGCTCCTTGCGCTCGCCCAGCGGCAGGCGGCGAAGGTCTTCGCCACCGACGAACAGCAGATCGAACGCGAAAAAGACGAGCGTGTCGGTCTTGCCGTCGGAAATCGCCGCCTGCAGCGTCGAGAAGTTCGGCGCACCGTTTTCATCGAGCGCGACGATCTCGCCGTCGATCAATCCATCTGGCAGCGCGCTGCCCGCTTTCGCGATCGCCCCAAACTTGTCGGTCCAGTCGAGCCCCTTGCGGGTCATCAACGCGGCCTCGCCGCCCTCGACACGCAACTGCACGCGGTAGCCGTCGAATTTTATTTCATGGCACCAGCCATCCCCGCTGGGCGGACGATCGACCAGCGTGCAGAGCTCAGGTGCGACGAAATCCGGCATTGCGACCTTCTTGCCTCTGGCAGGCTTTGCCGGCGCTCGCGCCTTCGCCGATTGCGAGGCGGGTTGCCTTTTCGCCGCACGAGCCTCAGCGGCATCGCCCCGGTTCGAATTCCACACCGCGTCGGCCTTGCCACGACCGGCCTTGCCGAGTCCCTTGGCCAGCATGAACGGCTTTGGCGCCCTGCCCCTGCCGGCGGCGATCTGCTCCATCGACCGTCCCGAGGCGACCGACAGATCGGAATCCAGAATGTTGTTGGCCTTGCCTTCCCTGGCAAACTCGTCGCGATGCTTGATCAGCAGCCAGTTGGTGCGCTTGCCGCCATTGCGGTCGTGGCGCATCCGCACCAGCACCCAGCTGCCATGCAGCTTGTCGCCATCCAGCGTGAATTTCAGATCGCCTTTCTTGAAGCCCTTTTCCGGATCGTCGGATTCCCAATAGCCGCGATCCCACAGCTGCACGGTGCCGCCGCCATACTGGTCGTCCGGAATGGTGCCTTCGAAATCGCCATAGTCGAGCGGATGATCTTCCACCTCAACCGCGAGGCGCTTGTCGTGCGGATCGAGCGAGGGCCCTTTTGTCACCGCCCAGGACTTGAAGACACCGTCGAATTCCAGCCGCAGGTCGTAATGCAGCCGGGTCGCATCATGCTTCTGGATCACGAAGCGCCGGCGCTTCGACGGCGCGACTTCGGCCTCGCCCGAGGGCTCGGCGGTCTTCTCGAAATCGCGCATCTTGCGATAGGTGGACAAATTCCCGAGTGACACGATCAAATCCCACGCAACTGGAGTACCGGCGCCCGGCGCAGACCCTGTAGCCTGGAGACCTTAGAGCCTGGAACCAAAACCCTCAATTACCGTTGAAGTTCCCGAATGCGTTTGCGCCGAATTATTCCGCACACATAACGGGTTGGAGAAACCATGGCCTCGCCGCGCGCCTACTGGAAAGGGTCCTTGAAACTTTCCCTCGTGTCCTGTCCGGTCCTGCTCTATCCGGCCTCGACGTCATCAGAGAAAACCCGTTTCCACATGATCAACAAGGAGACCGGCAACCGGCTGAAGCAGCAGATGATCGACTCCGAGACCGGCGATGTCGTCGAAAGCGACCAGAAGGGTCGCGGCTACGAGCTGAAGAAGGGCGAGTACGTCGAGATCGAGAAGGAAGAGCTGGAAGCCGTCCAGATCGAAAGCAACCATACCATCGACATCGACAGTTTTGTCCCGAGGGACGAGATCGACAAGCGCTACCTCAACAACCCCTATTACATCGCGCCCGACGGCAAGGCCGGCGCCGACGCCTTCGCCGTGATCCGCGACGCCATGAAGGACCAGGACCGCGTCGCGCTGGCGCGCATCGTGCTGACCAACCGCGAGCACATCATCGCGATCGAGCCGCTCGGCAAGGGCCTGCTCGGCACCACGCTGCGCTTTCCCTATGAGCTGCGCGACGAGGACGACTATTTCGGCGATATCAAGAGTCCCAGGATCTCGAAAGACATGGTCGAGCTGGCGAGCCATATCCTCGACAGCAAGGCCGCGCATTTCGATCCCTCGAAATTCAAGGACGAGTACGAGAATGCGCTGAAGACGCTGGTCCGGCGCAAGGCCGCCGGCAAGCCGGTGAAGGCCATCGAAGCCGGGGACAAGCCGGACAACGTCATCAACCTGATGGACGCGCTGAGGCAAAGCCTGAAAGGCGGCAGGGGATCGGCAAAACGGGGCCGTCATGCCCCGGCGCGCCGGGCCGCACCGCGCCGGACCGCCAAGAAGGCGCACCGCTCCGCGGCGCGGGCGCGCAAGGCGGGGTGACTTGTCGTCCCTGCGCCCGCAGGGACCCATACGCCGTGCCGGCGAAACTGCGGATGATGTCAACTGAGCTTGTTGAACCACTGCGCCATCGCGTCGAACGACCGGGATTATGGGTCCCTGCGTGCGCAGGGACGACGATGGCGACCTACTTCTTCGCCTTCTTTTTCTTCGCCGTCTTGCGTTTCTTCGTGGCCTTCTTCGGCACCTTCTTGCCTTCCGCGCGCGCCTCGGAGAGACCGATCGCGATCGCCTGCTTGCGGCTCTTGACCTTCTTGCCGGACCGGCCGCTCGTCAGCGTGCCGGCCTTGCGCTTCTTCATCGCGCGCGCGACCTTGGTGGAGGCTTTCTTGGAGTATTTTCGTGCCATGTGGATTCTCCCGGTTACCGGAAAATAATCTTGGGCGAATGAGATGGTTCCCCGATTGGCGAAAGCGCACTAATCCCCCGCCCGCAGCCGATAGCCGACGCCGGTCTCGGTCAGCACGAATTGCGGGCGCTCCGGATCGGCTTCGATTTTCTGCCGGAGCTGGCGCACATACACCCGCAGGTATTGCGCGTCGGTCAGTTCGTCCCACAGCTCCTTCAGCAGAAACCGGTGGGTCAGGACCTTGCCGGCGTGCTGCACCAGCACGCGGAGCAATTCGTACTCTTTCGGCGAGAGTTTGACGTCCTTGTCGCCGACCTTGACGATGCGGCGCACCAGGTCGACCGTGAGATCGCCCGAGCGGAACAGCGGGCGTTCGCCTGCGACCTGCAGCTGATGCCGCAACGCCGCGCGCATGCGGGCCAGCAGCTCGTCCATTCCGAACGGCTTTGTCAGGTAATCGTCGGCGCCGAGATCGAGCGCCTGGACCTTGCCGGCCTCGTCGCCGCGGCTCGACAGCACCACGATCGGGACGCTGTCGTTGCGGCCGCGGATCATGCGCAGCAGATCGTGACCCTGGATGTCCGGCAGGCCGAGGTCCAGAATGATCAGCGCGGGGTCCTGCGCCAGCAACTCCAGCGCGGTCTTGCCGTTGGAGGCTTCCAGGATCTCGTAGCCCTGCGTGCTCAACCCCATCCGCAGCAATTTTCGGATCGGCGGCTCGTCGTCGATCACCAGAACCTTGATCGGGGCAGCACTCATGCGGCGGTGTCCAGCGCGTCCGATGCGGCCGGGACCGGCAATCTGATCGTCATCACCGCGCCGCTGCGGTCAGTCCGGTTGGCGGCCTGGATCGTGCCATGCATGGCCTCGACGAAGCCGCGGGAGATCGCCAGACCGAGCCCGGTGCCGGGGCGGACATGATCGCCCTTTTGCGCGCGATAGAACTTGTCAAAAATCATCTCCAGCTCCTCGGGCGGAATGCCGCCGCCCTCGTCGATGATCTGCAGGGCCACCCAGGCGTTCTCCCGCACGGCCCTGATCGTGACCGTGGTATCCGCGGGCGCATATTTTGCGGCGTTATCGAGCAGGTTGAACAGCGCCTGCTCGAACAGCACGGCGTCGATTTGCAGCATCGGCATGTCGGCGGCGAGTTCCAGCGACACCTTGTGGTGCGCGAGGATCTTGCCGGCGCGGCGCAGTACGCTGCCGACGATCTCGCCGATGTCGTGCAGCGCCGTATTCGGCACGATGGCGCCGGATTCCAGCCGGGTCATGTCGAGCAAATTGGCGATGAAGCGGTTGAGCCGCTCGGACTCGTCGATCACGGTGGCCAGCAGATCGTACTTTTCCTGTTCGCTCAGGCCGCTGGCGAGATCGCGCATCGTGGAGGCGGCGCCGAGCACCGAAGCCAGCGGCGTCTTGAGATCGTGCGAGATCGAGGTCAGCAGCGCCTGCCGCAGGCGATCCGACTCCACGGAGCGCTTGACGCGGTCCATGTCCTCCACCAGTTGCACCCGTTCGATCGCCAGCGCGCCCTGATCGACCAGGGCATCGAGCAGCCGGCGCTGGTCCGGGGTGAGCAGCGGTCCGGTGCGATCGTCGTCGATGCCGATGACGCCGATCGGCCCGCGACCGGTCCGCATCGGCAGGAACAGGCGCTTGGCGCCCGGCAGCGTGTCCGCGCCGCGGCCGGCCGAGCGATCGTTGGCCCACGCCCAGTTGGCGGCGGCGAGATCGGCCTTGTCGAGCTGGTCCTCGGGCGGATAGCCCGCCTTGACGGTAATGACGCCGTCTTCGGGCAACAGCAGGACCAC